>JAFTLF010000054.1 GCA_017452885.1 Alphaproteobacteria bacterium | reverse complement strand
CTCCATTGCGATTAAGAGGTTTGAGCTATAATGATTTTTATATGTTGGATAATTATCCGCAAGATTATTTTGATATGCAGCTTTGGTCGGCAGTTACTAATGTGACACATTTTTCGATTGTGTCGATATTTCGTTGCTTTAGGTAATAAATATTTAATTTGACTTTTTAAGGCAAGATTATAATATTATTAGCGTTGTTTTTATGTTATTTAGGAGAGTAAGTTATATGAAAAAAGGTATGATGACGGCAGTTTGTGCCATTGTTTTGAGTCTTGGTATTGTTTCTGTTCAAGCACAACAAAAAAATATGATGCCCCGAGGACCAATGTCACAATCACAAGAGGGTAATGTGTTTGATTATTTGAATTTGACAAACGAACAAAAAGAGGCCCATGAAAAAATTAAAGCGGCAACTCAAGAAAAAATTGTTGAAATACGAAAAGAAATGAAAGTTTATTTGGATAAAATTGAAGATATTCGTGCGGAAGAACGTGTTGAATTTGAAAAAATTCTAACACCGGAACAAAAAGATATTTTCGATCAATATCTTGCCGAAATAGAAGCCAGAAAAGCAGAGCGTAAAGCTAGAAATGACGAAATGAGAAAGCAGTACGAAGCAAGAAAAGCCGCTAAAAAATAGTTATTTATTTGAAAAAAATAAAAAAACACTCTTGTCAAAGATGAGAGTGTTTTTTTGTTGGGAAAAATGAAATATTTGTATCGGTAAAAGTTATTTGAAGCTAAGGATGGGGGATATTGATTTTTAAATCCTGAAAGCGATTGACAATTTTTTTGCGTAAGTCATTGGAAATTGCAGAGCGTTTGAAGACATCAGCAGTATAGCAGTTTAGCTGAAATTCAAGGCTATTTTCACCAAGATTGGTAAAACTGACAGAAGGTGCCGGTAGAGTTAATACATCGGGGGTGGAAGCGGCTATTTCAAGCAGTGTTTGTTGTACTTGAGTGATATTACTTTTATAATCAACGCTGATTTTAACGATTATGCGCCCCGTACGTCCGTAATAGGTATAGTTTATCAGACTTTTGGCAATAATATCGGAATTTGGTATGATAACGGCAGATTTGTCCCATGTTTCCAGTTCTGTTGATCGGATGTTAATTTTACGAACAATGCCTTCTTGACCATTGATAATTACCCAATCACCGATTTTTATCGGACGTTCCCATAATATTATCATACCTGCGGCCAAATTGCTAACCATGTTTTGTAAGCCAAGACCAACCCCAAAAGATAAGGCACCGGCAATAATTGTGATACTGCTAAGACTGCCACCCATAACGGCAATTGCTATTAATCCAGAGATGATAAATCCTAAAAAACTGATGGATGAAACAATAGAATTGCGGACTCCTGAATCCATTTCAATTTTGCTGAGTTTTCCGTTAATGAAACTATTTTTAAGTATTTTAAAAAGCGATATAAGGATAAAAAAACTGAGCAAACCAAGAAGTATTGATGTAATTGATATATGAATGCCACCGATGTTAAAACCGACTAGAAAACTTTTGACTCTAGCTAGCAACAAGTCTACAGAAACGCCCCAGACCGCCAATAAAACAAGGACAGTTATTACCCAGATAATCGGAGTGAATAACAGTCCAAACCAAAATTCTGCTTTTACTAAAGTGCGACGATTAATACGAAACGTGCGTATCCAAAAACGTAGTAGTAAGATACGATGAAACAGACCGCGAATTAATTTATCAAAAATATAGAAAATACCGATGACAATGACAGAAATAATTGAGCGGTTAATAATATATTCGGAAAGTCGAATATAGCCGAATAAAGAAAGAATAAATGCTGTTCCCATTGTAAAAGTGATGAAGTGGCTGATTTTAGAACCGGTACTTAATTCAGCAACCGGAGTGTCTGCGGTAATTTCTTCATCGGAAAGAGTTTTGTTGTCATAAAGAGCTTTGCGAGCCACCAGAATAATGCAGAAAGCTTTGACAGCATTGCCAAAAATTTTTAAGGAATAAATTATGGAACTATCATAATTCATCTGATTTGCAAGGCTTTGAAAGAAAGAAACAATACAAATGGCAGCCACAGAGAAAATCAATGAGTAGCTTATTGATTTTGCTCGATTGTTTTTTACTTCTATTATTCTCCATTGGTCGTTTAGAGGGGTAAACAATACTTTTACCACAGCTTTTGACAAGTAATAATAAAGTAAATATAAAGCAGCTGTATTTAAGAGCAAACCAAAAGAGCCGGCATTTATAAGAGTATTGTTTTTTTGCCAGAATAAAAAGGCTCCGATGATTGCAGCAGGGATAACACCGCGAGAAATAAACATCCAAATTGCCGCTTTGACTTTTTGTGAATAATCGGGATGTTCGATAGTTTCTTGATAGCCGTGATGCCGTTTTATGTGGCGACTGAGCAGATATGCAACAATCAAAGCCGCCAACATAGATGCAAAAACTCCGAGTATATTATTATTTACGATATTTTTGCGTTCCGGTGATAATTCGTTGTACCAGATTAATGGTGATTTAGCTAATTCAAATAAAAATCCGGCAAAAGTGCCGAGAGATTGCAAAAATTCTTGCGGATGGAGTATGGAACTTTGTTTTATCAAGATGTTGTCAAGAAGACGACGATTACGTAATTTGAGAATGAGTGTGTTGGTTTCATCAATTTTAGCGGTGAGAAGGTCTAATTGAGCAATTTTGGTTTTGTAATTGTCTGCTTCAGTTGATAATTCTTTACGTTGCTTGCTGATTGCAACAGGTTCTAAGCTTTTTTCCGAAACCTCTCCCAACGCATTTAATTTCTTTTGTGCTGAGTTTAACGCAGAGGTGTGATATTGACGAGATTTGTTTAAATTTTCTTGGATTTGAGAAAGTTGTTGTACATAGTTAGCGGTTTTCTCTTTGTCGGCTTTGCCCGAGGTTAAATTAGCAGTTATATTGCGGAGCAATTTATCTGTTTGATTAAAATTAATTTCAACAAAATTGTCTGTTGGCGGTGTTTGTGATTTGGCTACCGATACAAATAAGAATAACGTAAATAAGAACAAAATGAATTTTGACATAAATCTTTCCCATATTAACATTGGTGTTTGATATGGGAAAGATTTTTGAATAATCAAGAGACTTTTGCTTTAGATATTATTTTGCGTTATTGGCTTTTAATTCTTTCATTCTGGAAGAAAAACGACGTAATTTGTAGTCTTTGTGTTCTTCAACAATTTTATCAATATTGTATATCATTTTTATTTGCGCAAGAGTTATCTCAACATCAGCGAGTTCATCAGCTATATTTTCTGTATTACCTCTGTCTCGCAATTCTTTGCATAATTCTTTGGTTAATTCAGACATTTCTTCGATGACCATTATTTTTTGTGAGGTGTTTCCAAAAAAATCTATAGCATCTTTGTATATTTGAAGCTCTTGTTCTTTTTCCATGTTTGTATTCTTTAGGTTTTATTCTTTTGTTGTTTTTTGAATTTGAGATATTTGAGTTTTATATTTCATTAATGCTTCATAATTTTTGGGAGTCCAATTTATGGAGGAATCTTCAAGATTAATCCATTTTAGTTCCTTTTGTTTTAAGGGTTCTACAACTTTTAGCAAAGAAAGATCAGTTGGTGCGCAAACAAACCAGTGCAGTTTATATTTATTATTACGAGTTGTACCAAGTTTTTTTATAATATCAATATTAAGGTTTGTTTCTTCTTTTATTTCGCGATGTACGGCGGCATTTAAAGTTTCTCCTGGTTCCACTTTTCCGCCGGGTACAACATATTGAGTATCATCTGTATTGATAATATTATTTTTTTGTGCAGTTTGGGCTAAAATTTTATTTTGATTGATAATAATTGCACAAACGACATCTTGATTATTTCCCTTCAATCTATTGAATATTTCCCAGTAAAAAAAGTCTTGTAATTTTTCAAACAATTTCATGATAGTTCTCCAATATCAGGTTCTATTATATTTTGTTGTATATCTTATACGATATTTACAATAAACAATCAATAAACAAAAAAATGAGCCAAAGTTTATGATATCCGGTTTATAGTAATAATTTATGTTAGGGAAATGTTATAAGTTAACAATTTCTACAAGATGGAAATTATCATCATAGATATATCTTTTGTTAACACATTTACCTGCTAGAATATCAGGTAAGAAATCTTGATCGGCTTCTCTCATTTCTTGGTACGGGATTTTATCGGCATCTTGCCAGAAGGCATCAACTTCTGCTTCATTTTCTTTAATTGTTCCGTAAAATTCGGTACTTTTGAAAACATGAACGTAAAAGTCTTTGTTAGGAAACTCGATATATCCAACCTTTATAGGATTTTGTATTGTGATTCCTGTTTCTTCGAAGGTTTCTCTGATTACGCAATCTTCAATGGTTTCATTAGGCTCTTTTTTTCCACCGGGAAAATTAATACAGCCGCTATTTATGCCGCGATGGTGACGTATCATGAGAAATTTGTGATTTTTAGTGTCTTCAACAATAGATAGTGAAGCTTCCTTTTTTATTTTTATTCCGTCTGTAATCATAATATTTATCCTAGCCAAATCATGTAAATTTCCTTAATTATTAAATAATCATAAGTAATGTTCCTATGGTTATGAGCAAGCAACCTGCTACCACTTTTAATGTCATAGTTTCGCTTAAGAATAGCGCTGCAAGTACAATGGTTAATACTAAGCTGAATTTATCGATTGCAACAACTTTTGAAACATCACCTATTTGCAATGCCTTGAAATAGCACAACCAAGATGCTCCGGTGGCAAGACCGGAAGCAATTAAAAACCACCAATTTTTACTTGAGATTGAGTTAAGGTGACTATGCGCTCCGGTAAAAAACACTATACCCCATGACATTATCAAAATAACAATTGTACGGATTGCGGTTGCTACATTAGAGCTGATACCGTCAAGACCGATTTTGGCAAGAATAGATGTTAATGCGGCGAATAATGCAGCCAAAAAAGCAAAAATAATCCAAGTCATTGTTTGATAATCCTTTTGTATTTTGTCATTTTGGTAGTAGCTTAGAATGTTGTTTTTATTAAATCAAGTTTTTATTTGCATAAATAAAAATAATTGACACTTAAATAAAATAACAAGAAGATAACGAGTGTGAAAATGTTATAAAAAGGCGTGTATGAATGCAGGGTGTTAATACTGGTTTTATAAATTTGAGCAATCAATTGGCAGAGTGTAAAATTTCGCTTTGGGGCGGAAATCTTGTATCTTATCGTCCCAAAACAGAGAAACATGATGTTTTTTGGATGGGTGAGTTGAATAAATTTGATAATATTCAGGCAATTAGAGGCGGAATACCAGTTTGTTGGCCAAGATTTGCTGAAGAAAAATTGAATAATAATCTTCCTCGTCACGGATTTGCCAGACTATCAAATTGGAAACTGGAAAGGGCAGATGTTGATAATGAAAAAATAGAAGTTGTTTTATCTTTGAGTAATAGTACTAAGTATAATTTAGAGATTGAGGCTAATCTTTTGATTAGAATTACGGATAAGCTTGAATGTCGCTTAGAAACAATAAATAATAGTAATGAAGAGTTTCGATTTAGTGAAGCTTTGCATGCTTATTTTAATGTCGGAAACAGAGATGATGTAATTATCAGAGGGGTAGAGGGGCATCAATATCGCAGTTCATTGGATGGAAAAATTTATATGCAGGATAAAGAATTGCAGATTAAGGATGAATTTGATGCTGCATTTCTTAATCACACCGGTAGTGTAGAAATAATTGATCCGATACTAAAACGGGTTATTGTTTTGAACAAAGAGGGGTCAAGATCCACGATTGTGTGGAATCCTAATAAAGATTTGGCAGAAATGAGTGAAGGGCAATATAAAAAATTTATATGTATTGAACCAGCTAATCAGGGAGATTTCTTTCTTACTCTCCCGGCAAAAGAAAGGCATATAATGTCAATGTTTGTAGATGTGAGGGAAATGATATAAATTTTGATATATATGAGTAATGGATTTAGGTATGTTTGAAAACTTTAAAGAAAAAATAGCTAATAGGTTAGGCTTATGAATAAATTTTTTGATGATGCAGTGACGGTTGCTCAAACGTTTGATGTTTCTACTCCAAAGAACGGATTGGTATTGTATAGTGTCAGTTTTTTGCCGACAAAAGAAAACCGGGATAAAGCCTTTGCTTTTGTAAAAGATAATATCGGAGTAAAAACAATTGAGGATACGCCTTGCGGAAAAAAATTGGTGGAACTCGGTTTTGCAAGTTCTGATTTGCCTTTAACTCAGGATATGATTGCAGAAGTATGGGCAATTGCTTCGGATAGGATGATAAAAAGTGCTGAGGGAAATGTAATTGCTTTTGTTGACGGAGCTGATTCAAGAAGTGTTTTTTGTCGAGTGGAATTACCCAATATATTGAAAAATGATAAAATTGTGACAATAAATGGTGAAGACAAATATTTATTTGCAAAAAAATTCATGATTATGTAATTGCGAATGTTGGTGTTTTTGAGGTTGTTGGGTATTTAATATTTATTTTGTATTTGTATAATGGTCAAAAATATGTTATATTAATAGAGCATATAATAATTATAAACCCTTTCGGTTCTAAACGGAGCGAGACCGAAAGTTAACGATTGCTCTATTAAGTAATTATGTCAACAGTATTAAACAAAGTCTTTACAGACAAGGAACAGAGAAGTTTTCGTTGGGTAAATCCTGATGAGGTAACTAATGAAGGTGGTTTCATCACCAACATTGATGGTAAAGTAGTTGCCTTTATGAATGGTGAGAGAGTGAGAGTGCCGAAGGTACTTTATAACGAGGTAGGCAGGCCGTATTACTACATTTCTAACTTGAAAGAGCTGGGAGAAAAAATGGCGAGAAAGCACGGAGTGTGGAAGTGTAGCAAAAATCAGCCTATTCGAGTTTATAAAGTTGTAACGGAAGCTGATATCAAGAGCATTATCAACGGAGTACAGGAAGCTGCCGGCTTGACAGTAACAGAAGATACCTGTCTTGTACAGAATATAATCGGGGGCGAATTCTATGTGCAGACAAAAGAATATCTGAATGAAAATTATTCTTTGGTTCGCAGTGAGGGAATTTGTGATGTCTACGAATATACCGGTGATATTCAGGAGTGGACGTATTGTGAAATCAATATTTTTGCCGCTCTTTGGGGAGGTATCCAGTTTTTGGCAACTCCAATGTTGAGAATTGACAACCCAAAAGATGTGTATGGATGTAACTATATCCGCTTTTGGGGGGATGATCAGACGGTTGGAACTCATGTGGTACTCGCATTTTTCCGCGCGTGTGGAACTCAATTTTTCTCCGCGCCGTTGGCAATGCCGGTTGGTGTGCATAAAGCAACATTCGACCCACCAAAATCTCTGCTTCGACAGAAAAAAATTGCTTAATTTCTGTCAACTTAATTTTGAGCTCCTTCGGGGGCTCTTTTTTATTTAGAGGGTGTTTGATAAAAAGAAAAGTCCCAAGACAAGATGTCTTGGGACTTGGTGAGAGTAGATTTTGTTTATTCTTCTACTCTGCACAGAGCTGCCATCTTCTGGATGCGAGCATCCGGAAAATCGAACCATGTACCGGCGTTGTAGCAGTGCACCCATGCTCCGTGGTTGGAGAAGTGCTTACTAAGAGCGTCGCCAAGCTTTTCGCTACAAGACAATACGGAGAAGCCTTCACCGGAGTTAAAGATGTATCCTCCGCCGTTGTATCCGCATGATAGTTTTTCATGCGGAAAGACCATCTCCTTATCAGCCTCAATTATAGGAGGTACACCGAAAAGTGTTTCTCCTGCGGCTATGTCAACCCATAAGCCGGCAAACTCCTGCATTTGATCTCCGAGCATGGACTTCATCCAGTCGTAAGCGTGGTCACTTACATGACACATTGCTTCCATCTTCTGGATGCGATTGTCAGCAGTGTCAAACCACACACCGGCGTTGTAGCAATCCACCCCTGCTCCGTGGTCAGAGAAGTGCTTGCTAAGAGCGGTGTATAATTCATGGCTGCAAGACAGAACTGAAAATCCTCTACCGGAGTTGAATATGTATCCTCCGCCGTTGATGCCGCAAGATTTCTTGGTGTTTGGAAATACCATTGTCTCGCCGGGATCAAGTATGGGGGATACGCCTTTCAACATTTCACCAGCGAAAATCACAGTCCACTTGCCACGGAATCTTTCCATTTGCTCTCCTAGCATTGACTCCATCCAGTTGTTTACCTCGGTCATTACGATGTTCTTGATTGATTTCATAATTTTTTTGTAATAAGTTAGACAGAATTGTATTGTTTCAATACTGCCTACTATACATTATTTTGGCTATTCTGTCAATATGTATTTTCAGAACAGAGTATTAAAGTTTAATTTATGCAAATCAGGATAGGTGTTTATTGTAATGATGTCTGAAGTAAATTCAAAGCCATTTATCGGCCCATTGCTTTAAGTCTTCTTCAGAAATATTGTAAATAAAACGTTTGCCTTCAAATACTTTGGCTTGAGGAGCCAGTTTTTGAAGGTTTTCTCTACAATCACCCATGCCACTCATTCCAGATGTTGCAAACGGTACTATTACTTTGCCGCTAAAGTCGTAACTTTCTATGAAAGTGTCGATAATTGACGGTTCTCTGTACCACCAGATTGGGAAACCAACAAAAATGACATCGTATTGGGTTATATCTTCCAATTTTGAAGCTATTTTGGGGCGAGAACTTTTGTCGTTCATTTCAACGGAGCTACGACTTTGTTTGTCGTGCCAATTTAGATCTTCACTCGTATATGGAGTGAGTGGTTTAATTTCAAAAAGCTTGCCTTCAACTGCTTGGGCTAATCGTGTCGCGAGTTTTTCGGTAATTCCGGTAGCGCTGAAATAGGCGACTAAAATATTTTTGTTGCTCATATTTAAATCCTTTGCATTTGTGTTTAATCCTATCAATAATCCAAAAATAAATATAACTATTGATAAAATGTTTTTCATTTATTTTATTTTCAATATGGTTGTTATATCTGCAACAATAAGTTCCGGTTTTAAGCGATAGCGAGTGTAAAGTTCATCCAGATTTGCTCTATCGGTAAATTCCTTAAATGAGCCGTAATTTAATACTTTCATTTCACTTGTACCATAGAAACGAGCTATTTTTTCGCCAAAACCGCCGTCAAGTTCGCCATCTTCTAAGGTTATGACTAGTTGGTGGTTATTTTTTAAGTTTTCCAAGCATTCTTTATCAATTCCGGTTAGATAACGAGGATTTATCAGTGTGGGCTTGATGTTATATTTGCCAAGTTCTTCTGCAACATTCTTACCTAATTTGAAGAAACTTCCTTCGGCAATAATTGCAACTTTATTACCTTGTTCTTCTATTTTGTAGGTATTTAATTTACTATAATCTGTGTCAACCGGCAAAGGAGTGTGTATCATTTCTTTGGGTTGGCGAATAATAACGGGATGCTCATTTTGTTCAACTGCCCAATCAAGCATGGCCATATATTCTTCAACCGTTGTCGGTGCAAGATATACCAAGTTTGGAATATTGCTGGTCATAGAAATATCAAATGAACACAAGTGTGTCATATCAGCACCGGAAATTCCACCCCAAGCAACCAAAATTACGGCGGGGTTGTTATTTAATGCTAAATCTTGTGATAGTTGGTCGTATGTACGTTGAATAAACGAACTCATAACCAAATAAATCGGTTTTGCTCCGCCTTTGGCTAAGGCAGAAGCAAAAGCAACTGCGTGTTCTTCGGCAATGCCGACATCAACAAAATGTTTGCCTAAAGTTTTGCGTCTTTCGGCATTTAATCCGAAAACTCCCGGAGTTCCCGCGTTTATGGCAACAATTGTATCATCTGTTTTGATTTTTTCTAAAATGTAATTATAGGTTAAATCATTGATGTTTTCGCCCGACATATCCCATTTCGGGCTTCCGTCTTCAATATTAAAAGGAATATTCCAGTGCCATGTTTCTTTGTTTTCTTCGGCTAATTTGTAGCCTTTTCCTTTGAGTGTATGAATATGCAAAACGGTTGGTTTATCGGTATCTTTTACGGAAGATAAGGCTTTAATCATATTTTCTATAGAATTACCGTCATAAACATAATGATATTCAAAACCCAAGGCTTTGAACATATTGAGTTCTGCTAACCCGTCGGTTTCACGAAGCAAACGCAAATTTGTATATAAACCGCCTTGATTCTCGGCAATAGACATTTCGTTATCATTTACAATAATGATGATGTTTGAACCCAAGACAGCTGCATTGTTAAATCCTTCCAAAGCCTCACCACCGGAAAGTGAACCGTCGCCAATAACAGCTATAACATTATGCTTTTCGCCTTTCAAATCACGAGCTTTTGCTAAACCGCAAGCCAAACTTACCGAGGTTGATGTATGCCCGACCTTAAAAAAGTCATGTTCGCTTTCATCTTGGTTAGTATAACCGGAAATTTTTTTCATACCCTCGTCGGTGATAAAACCTTCTTTTCTTCCTGTTAAAAGTTTGTGAGGGTAGCATTGGTGCGAAACATCCCATACAATCTTGTCTGTTGGAGAATTAAATACATAGTGCAATGCGATTGCAGCTTCGACAATGCCCAAGTTCGGCCCAACGTGTCCGCCAATCATACTGTCACGGTTTAATATTGCGTTACGGATTTCGGTTGCCAAAGTATTTAATTGTTTATTGTTTAATTCTTTTACATCTGCAGGTTTATTGATGTTTTGCAAAATATCATACATTTAATATTCCTTTCTAATGTCAATAATAACAAATTCTGATTTTGTTCCTGTTTTAAATTTGATTGCCCAATCAGAAATGCCTGATGTTACAATAAAATCGGTATTCTGACGTTTTTCGTGTCCATATACTAAATCGTTTGCTTTTATCAATTTGCCGACTTGATTGAAAGGAAAAAGCTGACCCCCATGAGTATGACCGCTTAAAACCAAATCAACTTTTGCGTCTGCTTGTTCATCATATTCTGTCGGTTGATGATCTAGTACAATCATATATTTGCTCTTATCTAAATTTTTGATTAATTCTTTTATGGATTTACGCAAACCGCCTTGCTCTTTGACGGCTGAATAGTCTTGTCGGCCGATTACATAAAAAGAATTGTTAATTAAAACGCTTTCATCAAGAAGAATTTTTATATCGTTTTGGGTTAGTTCATCAATGAGTTCTTTTACGCTAAATCCGCGATGTTCGGGGCCGTAATATCCTTTGTCATGATTTCCAAAGACAAAATAAATGCCATATTTTGTTTTTAATTGTCCCAAAGCTTCTGTGGCAGAAATCATATCTTCTTTGGTCGTGTCATCATCAACATAGTCGCCG
>JAFTLF010000053.1 GCA_017452885.1 Alphaproteobacteria bacterium | reverse complement strand
GATAAAACGTATGACAGGATTTCACCGGAATTTTTTAATACGGATATGAAAACAAAAAATAAATGTGTAATGTGTTATCCTGCTGATTATAAAGAACTTTGTGGTTGGCTAAAACCCAAAATGTAAAATGTTTGATTTCGCGTATCAAAGTTGAATCTGGTGAAAAGTTTGATTCTAATAGCAAAAAGGCACCTTTCGAGGTGCTTTTTAATAAATGGTGCGTGATACAATGCACTTATCGGACTGAGAATTATGAGGAATTTAAGAGGTTTTGCAGGAAAATGGACAACATTATACGATGATAGGCTTATTTGGAGGATAAGTGTTTCTTTTTATCTCTTTTGAATTTTTATAAATTATTTCCTGATATAGAGTTCCATCGGGTCTGTATCCACGACTAATACCATCTATTTTGCCATTTTTATATTGAGCTTCCAAAAGAATTTCTCCTGTTGGATAATAGACATATACAAATCCATTTATAGGTTCTTTATTAATGTTATAGCGTATTCCATCTATTAGTTTTGTATTTTCCAACGTATACCTCTCTTGAGCTGTGCAATTACAGCTCAAGAGAAAGCTGAAAAAGAGAATTTTTAAGATACTATTCATCTTCAACTAAATATTTACATTTTTTCCATTCATTATGAAGATTATCATAGAAATACCAGTTTTCTTTGACATTTTCTTCGTATCCTAGAATGTCTGTACTAGCAGCATTGATGCTAGGATAGCTTTTACCAGCTTTTTGATAAATTATGTTGTCACCAATCTTCTTTAATTCGTAAATTCCTTCTTTGTTACCTTTTTTTACAATTCTTCTGATAAGGGTTCCTTCTGGAATTCTTTTTGTATCAATTTGCCCCTTATAAGTTCTTGGTATAGGATAAATAAATTCTGAAACAACATCTTTGCTGTCAGTTTTAAGCTCTGGAGTATTTTCAAATTTTTTAGCATCAAAATCGAAATCTATAGGTGTTTGCAACAAATTCTCATATTTTTCGGAGAATGTGACACCATCTTGAATATAGTGTATTAAATCAATTAAATTATTAAGATCTGTTCTATATGGAAGTATTAAAGAGTCTTCATATCCATTTGATTCTCTGGTTTCTAATTCTGTAGATATAAAATTCTCACTCATAACCAACATCTCATACACTTTTTGAATCTCTTTAATTGTTCTCGCGAGTTTTAGGTTTGTTGTCGTTGCTAATAATTTATACTCTCCGTCTGCTGAAGCCGAATAAATCTCGTAAGCATCCTGTTTTTTTACAACAATATTAGATTGAGGAATGCTATTATATGTGTGCACCAAATCAAGCATTAATTGACAAGCAAGTGCCTGTTTTCCTAATTTCGAAATATCAGTTCTTCCTGATAACCAATTATTAGCGGTAGATCCGGAAACCTCTAATAGATTAGATATTTCTTCTGCATCACTATGTTTATTTAAGTCAAAATTATCAATATCAATAGCTTTGTCTTTTGCTATTTCTTTTAAAAATTTTTCAGCTTCATAATATGTGAAGTTTCTCATACTTTTTCTCCAAAAAATGTTGAACATATAGAATAAGTACATTAATTTTTGCACAAAGTCAATAGTGTTTTATTATTTTTTATCATAAAATTTGTTTGTTTTTGTAAAAAATAATAAATAAATGTTGTGTAGTTATACTTTTTCTGTTTGAGTATGTAAAAAATATTATATTTTATCGGACCGGGATTTTATTTAATGAAATGCTCGATTTTCTTAGCTTTTGCATAAAAAGTCCGATTAGCTGGCTCAAAAGTGCCATTATGAAAACGCCTAAAATCGGACTAAATAAGTGCTTGCTTAAAAACAAAAAATCCGCAATAAATGCGGAAATCTTAAAAATGGTGCCGCTGGCAAGAAAGGGCACTCCCGTTCGTTTTACTCACGGGTCCTCCTCGTGTCGTAAGGCTTAAACTTCGTACAAAACTAAGCTATTCGCTAAAGTTTTGCACTTGTTTTCGCCAACTATCCACTCCGGACGTTGCTTCGCAAGCCCGATCCCAGCCACTGACAAATACCATAAAAAAAGCCTCCGCAAGGGAGACCTTTTTTATGGTGCCGCTGGCAAGAATCGGACTTGCGACCCCGTCATTACCAATGACGTGCTCTACCACTGAGCTACAGCGGCATGATATATCATGCGAGAGGTAACATACCAAACATTTTATAAAAATCAAGCACGTTTTTTACTTTTTATAATTTTTTTTGATTTTTTTATCTTGCAGCTACATAGCCTTCCGTGTACAACAATCTGTTGTTATATATTTCTTAATCATATTTGCGTATCTTTTGTTAATAAAATAAGGAAGCTGACAAATGACCGAAGCCAAACCCAAAAAACATAAAAATAGAGAACAGCAGCGTTTTGAACGTGAGGCTAAAGCGCTTCAGAAAAATCTTGAAAAACGCAAAAAGCAACAAGCTTTACGTGAACAAGCCAAAAAGGAGAACGATCATGGACAAGATTAAGATTAAAGGCGGAAAATCACTAGAGGGTAAAATTTATATCAGCGGAGCCAAAAATGCGGCTCTTCCTTTAATATGTGCCAGCTTGCTCACAGACGAAACAGTTACACTGACCAATATGCCGATGTTATCAGACATCAAAGCTATGAACGCATTGCTTGAGCAGTTAGGAACCAAGATTGATGAGTTTGATGATTTTGTTGATGGTCATTCAACAAAAACCTATTCCTATCGTACCAAAGAAGCAACCAGCTTAACGGCTCCGTATGATTATGTACGTAAAATGCGCGCTTCGTACTATGTTTTGGGACCGTTGTTGGCACGTTATGGCAAATGTGAATTATCATTACCGGGAGGATGTGCTATCGGAGCTCGCCCCATGGATATACACCTTAATTCTCTTGAGCAAATGGGAGCAAACATTGAAATTAAAAACGGCTATATTTATGCTTCTGTTGAAAAAAGACTCAAAGGCGCACACATTATTTTTCCTTTGGTTTCTGTCGGTGCCACTTGTAATATTTTGATGGCCGCTGTTTTGGCTGAAGGCAGGACGATTCTTGAAAATGCTGCCAAAGAACCGGAAATAAGTGATTTGGCGCATTTACTCAATAAAATGGGAGCCAAAATTGATGGTATCGGAACTTCAATTTTAACAATTGAAGGTGTAGATAAACTGAATGGAGCGACTCATAAGGTTATTGCAGATCGTATTGAAGCCGGCTCTTATGCCGTTGCCGCAGCCATCACCAGAGGGTGTATTGAGTTGGTTAATGCCTTGCCGTTTACTCTCAAGCGACCGCTACATATTTTACGAGATATGGGAGTAAAAATAACAGAAAACGGAAACAGTATAACTATTGATGCCAGAGGTTGCACGCTTATCGGCAAAGATATTATGACTGAACCATTCCCCGGTTTTCCGACAGATTTGCAAGCACAGTTTTTGGCTCTGATGTTAACCGCTGATGGTGCTTCCATGGTTACGGAAACAATTTTTGAAAATAGATTTATGCACGTACCGGAACTTTTGCGTATGGGAGCCAATATCAATGTTCATGGTCACGCATCGGCTATTGTTCGAGGTGTGAAAAGACTTTCCGGAGCGCAGGTTATGGCAACCGATTTGCGCGCTTCTTTCGCTTTAATTCTTGCCGGATTGGTTGCAGAAGGTGAAACCATTGTTAACCGAGTTTATCATCTTGATCGCGGTTATGAGCGCTTAGAAGAAAAGCTCAGAGGCGTTGGTGCGGATATTGAGCGCATCAAAGAAAGTGATGAAGAATAAAAATAGATACTGGTAAAATTGTTTGGAAGCTGTTATCTTTTATACAAACAAATAACAGTTAAGGGTTTTATTATGAAAAAATTGTTTTCCGTTTTTGGTTTGTTGTTAATCTTAAGTGCTTGTTCAAAAGAGCCATCTTTTGTCGGTAAATCTTATCAGCTGCAAAATGCCCAAAATGGTGTTAAGGTCACTTTGGGATTTGATAGAAATGAACCGCGTTATTATGGTGCGGTTGTTAATCGTTATTTCGGAAATTATGAATTGGACGGTTCTAAAATTAAGTTTGCTCCGGCCGGAGTAACCATGATGATGGGGCCTGAGGCTGAAATGGAAGCAGAGCATAATTTTCTTGGCATTTTGCCACATGTTGTCAGTTATAAAATGGTAGGCAATAACTTAGTTTTAATAACCGATAATGGTCAGGAATTAGGTTTTAAAGAAATATCGGCGGAAGCTGCAAAATAATTAAATAAATATCAATCAACGGGGCTTTTTATTGGGATTAATAAAAACGTTATTTTAGTCCTTATAAAGATTTATGACTTCTGTTAAAAAGGGGATGCTTATATTTTTTACCATGTCAGGATATTGAAAAAAATCTCTAAGCGGTTTGTTTATCTCAATTTGAATAACGTTGGGTTTGTTAAATAATTTTTGATACCTGCCGGTAAGACCTTTTATACCGCAATAATTGGGGTGATTTATGATAGTTTTTAGGCCATATTTTGCACTAATTTGAATAATGTTTTGTAAATAAGGATAATCACGTTCTTCAAACTCACCAATACCCAAGCAAATATCATAACCTATATTTTGATTAAAACCGTGAATATCCAAAAAATAATGTTGTGCAATATTATTTTGAGCAATCCAATCGGAAATAAGCATTTTATATGGCGTAAACTTAGTACGGACAATTGTTGATATGTTATTTTGTTCACCCAAATATTTAACGATTGCTCCTGTATATAAATCTGCACATTTTTCCTGTTTATTACAAAAGCTACGAGTAGAATGCGGAGCTGTCAAAATTAAATTAGAGTTGCAATTTGTGTATTGAAATACCTCAGCATTATTTGTATCACCATGAGAATAGTTTTGCATAAAAGGTTTATTATATTTTTTTAAGATATCAATCATTTTTTACTTCAACAACGTCTTTGGCGATTTCCATATAATGAGCTGATGCTTCAGGGGCTCCGGCATAACCAAGCGAATAACCTTTAACACGAAATCCATAAGGATTAAAAGTATAATCATATGAACGCACCCCTTCTTCTTCATCGGGATTGTTTTTTATATCAACATAGTAAACTCGCAAATATGCTCTCCAAGTTACCGTTTGAGGGTCTGGATAATCTTTGCTGGTTGTAATTGTGCGAAATTGGGCAAGCCACAACTCATCAGTAAGTTGTTTAATCCAATCTGTTTCAACTTTGCGAATAACCTGTTTATCAATTAACTTCATAACGGCATTATAATCCATTTTATAGATAAACTTTTGGTACGTTCCGAGAGTCGATAATTGAAAAAATTCTGAACTTTTATCCCACCGATAAATTAGCTCTGCATAAGAATTGGGAATTTCGTGCCGCAATTTTATATATTTGCCAATAAGCTCTTCACTGAGCAAAGAAGGAGGAGTTTTGTTTATCTCTGCGGGAACGGAGGGTTTCAGGCTGTAGGATTCGTTATCAACTTGATAAAGAGCCGGAAGTGATTTTCTTTGAGGCAATAAGATGTAAATCGTCAATGCTAACATCATGGTAATACATATGTTAAACACGCCGATAATAACCATAATTCTTGATGTCCACAAATAACGTCGTTCCGGCATAGCATTGATATGCACGCGTTCGGGATAAAGTCCGAGAATATCAGGGCTTTTCTTTTCTCGGTATCGGAATAATGTTGAAAAAAACATATTCATTAGCGATTCTTTCTTTAATAAGAAAAGCGCATATTGCGAGCATCTTTGGCTGTATTCATGTAGCTTTCCGGTTCATCCGGAGTACCAACATATGATAAAGAATAGTTAAGTACCAAGAAACCGAACGGATTCAATTCTCTTTG
This sequence comes from Alphaproteobacteria bacterium, assembly GCA_017452885.1. Taxonomy (GTDB): domain Bacteria; phylum Pseudomonadota; class Alphaproteobacteria; order RF32; family CAG-239; genus CAZU01. Next base: position 13,454 of record JAFTLF010000053.1, on the reverse strand, counting down.
TCTGCGATTGTTATAGTTAATGGTGGTAAAAGCAACGCGTAAGTAGGCTCTCCAAATATTAATCAACGGAACAGTTTCTCCCGGATAATAGTCCATGGTGATAAATTGAGCGCTCCATAGGCCGCGTGTCAGAGGGCGAACCCATTCAATTTCCACTAATCGTACCAAAGAACGCATTTTAAATTGCATAATATTATTTTGAGCATCGTTAGTGGTAAAATTTTGGAATACCGAACGAGCAGATAACCAATACAGTTGCGAACCGGGAGACCAACGAGTAACCAATTCATCATAATCATCGCCGACAACATGGCGCAAGGAAATATATTCTTCAATAAATAGCTCGGCAATAAGGTCTTGTACCGGCATAGTCTTTTCTTGTATATCGGTCAACTCAAGTTGACTGAAATAGTTGTTTATTTGCAAGAGACGAGGATATGCCCCCCGCTGCGGTAACAAAACATAAATGGCACTAGCCAGCATCATTGAAAAACATATACTGATGCAGGAAAAAATAACCAAAATTCGCGAAGTCCACAGATAACGTCGTTCCGGCATGGCGCTAACATGAACTTTTTCGGGATAAAAGCCTAGTTGATCAGGGCTTTTTTTCTCACGATATTTGAATATTGTCTGAAAAATATCTAACATTTGCCCTCAAAATTTTGTTGCTTTTAATAAATTATATCTGGAAAAAATATCAATTTTATTAATTTTATACATCAAAGTTGAATAAAAGCAAATAAATACTGTTAATATCCAAAATATTGAGCTAACCTACTACCGGATAAGTGTACTTATAGGACATAATAATGAAGAAAATATTTGCTTTAGTGATTTTTGCCGCCATGGCTTTATCTGCTTGTTCGTCACAGGACGATGTTGTTACGATTGATAACATGGCAGCTCCGGCACCGGTGTCATATACTGATTGGGATCGTGCGATTCGCGTAGATACAGATCTGCAAACAATGTACGCGTCAACTCCGCGTAAAATTGAAAAGCCGATAGATATGTATATGGCTATGGCTTTGGCTCTCAAATATAATTATACTCGTCGGGTTATTAGTTATCAGCAAAGTCTAGTAGAAGTGGGCAAAAGTCCTGCTAATCGTTTGCCGGAAATTTTTTCTTCGGCAGGTTATGTCAATACTGCCAATTCGGAGGCTATGGATTCAGAACTCAAGTTGGCGTGGAATATTTTGGATGTAGGTACCGTTTATTATCAAACTCAGGATGCTCAATATCAAACCAGCGTAGCCTATGAACAGAGCCGCAAAGTTATTCATAACTTGTTGCAGGAAACCAGAGTTTTGTATTGGAAAACATTGACCGCCCAACGTTTGTTGCCGGTTGTCGATGATATGATTGAATATATGACGCTTGAAGTTGATGAGCTTAATACACAGTCGGCTAATTTGACCCAAAAAGGTCAAAGCTTGACAATGCCGGACTTGGTCAAAAAAAGAAAATATATGGAAGCGGTTAAGAGACTTTCTTCTCTCAAGCGGGATATGGAAACCGCCGAAGTGCGTTTGGCTGCTCTTATGGGATTCCATCCTTCAACCGAATACAAATTAGTGGGTAAAGAATATGGTAATTTTGAACTTCCTGAAATTAAAAGTTCTTTAAGCGAGATGGAGTGGTTGGCTTTAACTAATCGTCCGGAATTGCGTGTTCGTGATTTGGTTACTAATATTAAAGAAATTAAAGCATCTTTCCGTACCTTTGAGGATCCCGGCGCTCGTAATTATAAAAAAGATCCCAGTTATTATAATCGCTTATGGTCTAAAAAAGCCAAACAAATTGGTATGGCTGTTTTTGAAGACAATCGTAATCCTGATACCAAAGAACTGGAAACTCTGCGCCGGCAACGGATGACAACTCTTGTTTTAAGTCAGGTTTATGTTGCATGGGCTCGTTATATGTCGGCAATTGAAGATTATCAGATTAAACATGAAATTGCCAATGTTTCGGAAGATATTGCCGAAGATACCACAATTCAAGATGGCTCCAAGGCGACAAAAAGCAAATTAGAAGCAGCTCGAGCAATTGAAGATGAGGTTGAGGCTCTGCTTGCTTATGTAGATTTGCAAGATGCTTTGGGTAATTTGTATGCAACTTTAGGAATGGATGCGATTCCCTATTACATGTTGGGCGAAAAACCGTCTAAGATTGCGGTTTATTTGCGTGGGGTTTTAGAAAAATGGCGTAAAGGTGAATTCTTGCCGGATAATCGTCCTTATTTACTTGATGTTCCGACCAAACGTCCGCCGGTCAATCTGTCCTCATCGAAGCTTATGCCGGATGTTGTTGTTGAAACAGGACAAAAGGTTAATGTTACAATTCCTAAGGCTATTTTCAACAAAATGGATTTTCGCGGTAGAGTTACAGCTAAAGCCGGATTGAAAGACGACAGTCCGTTGCCGGATTGGTTGCTCTTTAATGAAGAAACCAAAACATTTAGTGGTGTAGCAATGCCGGGTAACATTGGCAAATATACCATAAAGGCTTATTTGACAGATGAAGACGGCACCACCGGTTATGTTATGTTTAATATTCGGATTGTTGATGTCTATGTACCATCTATGCAAATCAAAGGTCTGACTTCAGGACGTAATGCTATGGTGCTGAAGCGTTGTGTCGGTTCACAATGTTCCGATGAATATGTCAGCGAGGAAATAATCGGTGAAGATGTTGCCGTAAGTCCGCGCTAATATATAATCTTAAAACATTAATCGGGGCGAAGATTTTTCACCCCGATTAATGTTTTTGAAGGTTTATAACTATTTGTTGTCTAATTTTTTATCCAAACGTTCCAGCTCATCAATATATGATGATATTAGGTTCAATCCTTTATTCCAAAATTCTGGACTCTTGGCATTTAATCCGAAAGGTTTAAGAAGTTCATCATAACGTTTGATACCCGTTTGGCTCAGCATTTTGAGATATTTTTCGGGAAAATCTTTTATTTTGCCTTCTTGATATACTTGATACAAAGAATTAACCAAACAGTCTGCAAAAGAATAAGCATAAACATAAAAAGGACTATGGAAAAAATGACTTACAATCGGCCATATTGACTTGCTGTCATCATCAACAATTACATTTGCTCCCAAGCTTTCGCTCATTTCTTCTTGCCATATTTCATCAAGTCGTTCCGGTGAAAGTTCTCCATTTTTGCGTTCTTCATGCACGCGTGTTTCAAAAAAATGAAAAGCAATTTGTCTAACAGCCGTATTAATCATATCATTTACCTTAGAGGCAATCAAACACAGCTTTTCTTTATCATCATCTAATTGTGCTAACAAAGATTGAAAAGTTATCATTTCGCCAAAAACAGACGCAACCTCAGCCAATGTCAGTGGTGTGTCATCATTTAGTTCACCTTGTTGAATGCTCAGTCGCATATGGCACCCATGTCCCAATTCATGAGCCAGAGTCAAAACATCATTTTGTTTGCCTACAAAATTTAACATTAAATAAGGATGAAATTCTGCCGGTAATGGCATGGCAAAGGCTCCGCTTCGTTTTCCGTCACGGGGGGGGACATCAATCCATGAGTTATCCTTGTTAAAAAACGGGTCGGCTAATTTTTTAAGTTTTGGTGAGAATTTTTCATAAGCATCTAAAACAATTTTGACGCTTTCATCCCAACTGTAATGGCGATCCGAGCTAAAAGGCAAGGGAGCATTACGATCCCAATATTGTATTTTATCAACGCCCAGCCATTTAGATTTTAATTTATAAAAACGGTGAGCCAAATTCCCATATTGAGCTCGTACTGAAGAAGTAAGTGCTTTTAGAGCTTTATCATCAACCTGATTGTCTAAATTGCGTGCCGCAACGGGGGATTTATAATGGCGATTATTGTCACTGATAGACTTGTCTTTCACAATCATATTATAAATAAAAGTAAAAAGCTTAGTATTTTCTCGACAAACGCGATTAAGTTCTTTTCCGGCCTTTGCTCGAATATCCGGATTTTTATCAAGCAAAAGTTTAGAAATTTCAGCATCATTATATTTTTTTCCATCAACCTCATATTCCAAAGCTGCAGAATGTTCGTCATACAAACGTCGCCAAGCTCCGCCGGACGTAACAGATTTTTCAAGCAATATTTTTTCGACCGGCTCGGATAATTCATGAGGCTTAAAGCGACGTACTCGTTCTAAAAAAGGTTTATAGTAAGCAACTTCTTTATCAGCTAATAACTTACTGAATTTGTCATCCGGCAGTTGATTAATTTCTAAAGTAAAGAAAATGGACGGTTTGCTGTATTCGGTCATGCGTTCGTCAATGCTTTGATAAAAAGCCACAGCTTTGGCATCTTTCATACGAGTAACCATGTTCAAATAAGCAAAAACACCGAGCTTACTTCCCAATATTCCAGTTTTTTCAACATGTTGTAAAGCTCTGACAAAACTTTCCGGCGTGATTGAAGCAATCTTGCCCTTATACTCTTTGGCGAGAGAGGCATTAAGTTTTTTATATTTTTGCAAATCCTTTTCAATTTGCGGATCATCTGCTCCGCTGTATAAATCGCTCAAATCCCACGCAGGAACATCAACGTGGTTTTTCGTCTTCGTCGACTTCTTCTCGAATGATTTCATTTTCCAATTCCTCATTTAATTTTTGTAATTCTTGCATTTCAATCGTGGGGAGCGGATTGTTTTTTAAATACTCGGCTTCAGTTTCAGCATCAAAAGTTTCATCACGAATATCTTGTGGAACAAAAATATAATTACTCCATGGTGTTTTTTGAGAACCTTTTGTCCATTCCCAAAAACCATTTCCTATAACTTTCATATCACACCAAGTATTTTTGACAATTGCATTGAATAAGCAAGCAATCTTACTGTCTTGCGGGCAATTCAGTAACTTTTCTGCCAATTGTTTGGTACACGGAATAAACCCGCGATTTTGGGCATCCTGACGAGGTGACAATATCACCAGAATAAATACACACATAAATACAAAGACGACAATACTGCCAAGTAGCCCGAACCAATGATTTTTAATGAATGACATTATATTCCTTTATTTTCGTTGCGTTTTTGCAAAAGTTCTTCCAATAAAGCTAATTCTTCGAGAGTATTGGCAGCGGAAGCTTCTTCAACAGGGCATTCAACGGCACTGCATTTCCAACCTTTACGCAAAGCAATTTCTACTGCATCGGTAAGATAATATTCTCCGGCGGCATTTTCATTACTTATGGCTGCTAAAATTTCAAAAAGTTTTTCACCGTCAAAACACATCATTCCGGAATTACACAAATCAATAGCTTTTTCTTCGTCAGAGGCATCTTTAAATTCAACAATGCGTTTTAGGTCAGATCCATCCATAACCAAACGTCCGTAACGAGCCGGATCTTTAGGGCGAAAGCCTAAGCATACAACAGCATATCCTTCACGCCGTTTTTTCAGAAGTTTTTGCATAGTATCTTTTGTATAAAGAGGCTGATCTCCAAAAATTACCAAAACATCACCTTTGAAGCCGAACAATTCAGAGCGAGCTGCAACAACGGCATGTCCGGTACCAAGCTGTTTTTCTTGAATACAAGTCGGATACGGCGCAACTTCTTTTTTAACAATATCCCCGTCAGGAGCAATGACTGTAACAATTTTATCAGCCTCAATTTCTTCCAGAGTATCCAAAATATGACGAATCATCGGTTTACCACCAACCGGCATCATTACCTTGGGCAAATCAGATTTCATGCGCGTTCCTCTGCCCGCGCCAAGAATTATTGCAGCTACTTTTTGTTCAATCATGGCTAAAGACTCCTTTATAACTTTTTAATACTTCTCACTTATAATAACAAATATCTTTTATTTGTTAATAAAGAGTGTTCAATTATGAAAAAAATTTTTCTTGCCATTTGTTTTATCATCTTTGGTAGCGTGGTTGCCTATGCAAAGCTTACTGAAATTTCTGACCATTCGGCGGTTCCTCAGCCACAAACTCAAGCGCAGAGCGAAACGCCGATTGTCCATAATATGACAAATGAAGCATTAGAAAATTTTTTGGAAGAACGTATCAAAAATACGGTTATTGAGGATTCGCAAAAAGTAACAACCGGAAGCATTCACTCTATTCGCAGTCCGGAAGCTCAAAAAGCAATGAAAGAATTGCAAAAGTCTGAATTTCAAAAGATTTATGAGGCAGCTCTAGAAAAGGTTGTTAAACCGCAACGTCCGGCAGATATTTATTTGCCGGAAACGATTCCTCAAATTTCCGAACAACGTAAGGCGTGGGAAAAACCTGATTTTCCGGTTATTGAGGCTGTTTTGCCTGATAGCCCGGAGAAAGTCCTTATTCCTGCTAGAGAGCATATTCCGTATTTGATGACAAAAATAGATATTCTGCCTAATGGAGATGTTAAGTTTGAAGAAACAATTACCGTTGTGGCTAATGGTGAAAAAATTACCAACGGTATCAATCGTAGTTTGCCGGAAACCATTCTTTTGCGAGACGGTTCCAGGCAAAATTTAAGTTATACTTTTGTTGGAGCAACTATCAACGGAATTTCTTCAGAATATAAAATGTCTCGCAATCGGCGAGGATACCTTATCAGCCCGATAAGCAAAGAAAAACTCAACCCGGGGGTATATACTTTTCGCTTAGTTTATTTGGCGCACAACTTAATGGGATTATATTCCGATTTTGATGAGTTTTATTGGGATGTTACCGGAAGCTCATGGAATTTGGTAATTAGCAAGATTGGTGCCACAATTACTTATCCGCAGGCCGGTGAGCCGCTAGGGCAAGTTGTCCTTGTCGGAACTCCTGCCGCGCTGAGTTCCAATTGGGGTAATATTATTAAACTGAACCCTACGTCTTTTGGCTATCGCAGTATTAGACCTTTATTTGTTGGTGAAGGTTTTCATATCATAAGTTCTTTGCCGCATGGTGTTATTCAAGAACAAAGCTTTAGTGATTGGTTGTTTGGCGTAATTGAAAAGTATAGTGATATTATTTTCAGCGCTATGTCTTTGTTGATGGTGGTTGTCGGTTTTGTTGTTTCGGGGCGATATATTCGTCGCAATATTGGGCAGTTAAAAGTTTCATTGCGAAAAACTGCGCCAATAATGCGTTTTTTGTATGCAAACCGATATGATGCAAAATCATTCGGAGCTTTTATTTTAGAACTTTATAAAAAGAATATTGTCGATATTCAACAATCCGGAGATACCATATTATTGGTTAAACGAACGGACAATCTCAAGCATCTGTCTAAATATGAACAAAAAGCCATGCAGGCTTTATTTGGTGTTAGTGAGGCTGTATTTAATGTTAATAAAAATAATCTGGTCAAAATTCGCAGAGCATCGCGTTTCATAGAAAAAGAAACGCGATTCGGAATGATTGTATTTCAGATAAAACTCAATATCGGTTATATCGCATTTAGTTTGGCAATGTTGTTTATCGGAGAAACTTTTATAGCTTTATTTGCAGATAATTTGCCGATTATAAAAGTATTATTTTCGGGGACATTAATGTTGTTTGCCGGATGCTTATTGTTTTATTTGCCGGTTGTGCGTAGTCTGTATAATATATTAGCTAAGGCAATAGGGACAGCTTTGATATTGTTGACGCTTGTTATTATGAGTTCGGTTGTTTCTCTGATTGCTGTTTTATTGATTCTTGTGGCGATTCTTTCTATTTTTTATTTTACATCGGGTTACACTGGGCGCAATGGTCTTCTTAAACCATATATTGATGATGTGGTTGCGGTTAAAGAGCGTTTGCGCCAATATCGCGATAATATATTGCTCGGCAAAGAGATTGCCAATCAGCAGGCAAATGTTTTGGTTTTGGATATGGAAGATGAATTTTATTCAGACAGGAAGAACGAATACAATAAGTTAAATACAATCATTGAGATGATTCGCAAGCTCAATTAAATATTTCTACGGTTTTATTGAATGTTATGTGTTCGGCGGATTCTTTATTTAGGAATCCGAACGAATCATTGTAAATCGTCATGTACAGTATTTTACGGCATCCGAGTCTTTGTTTACCATTGCGAAAATAGGCAAATATTTTGCTTAAAATCCCAAAAAATTAGACATATTTTCGGCAGAAAATTTTTATTAAGAAATTTATCTACAAACGCAAAAATTTTTTATGATTGTTTTTTAATAAGATAGCTTTGGAATCATCTTTTTAAGAAAAAATTGCTATTGAGCCTCGTCTGGTAATAACGCAATATAATGCCGTGGTTTTGATACCGTAATTATTGTTATTTTTGCAGTACAAAAATTTTTATAAAAAGTTGTGTATACTAAATATGGTGATATTTACATTTTTTTAATACTATATATGGTATACACAGTGTCAATAACGAGATTGCGGTCTCATCGCCGAAAATAAGGATTAAATACAGGAAATGTCTAAGTCAAATTATGAAATGCCTTCTCTTGAGGATGAAAAAATAAATATTGATAGCGTTACCAAAAGAGATGGTACGCTGGCTCCGTTCGACAGTAGTAAAATTCATAGTGCCATTAGTAAGGCCGGTGCTAGTACCGGTGAGTTTGGCGAGCAGGAAGGTTGGTTGCTTACAGCACAAGTTTTGAAGGTGCTTAAACATAAATTTTCAGATAGTTTGCCGACGATTGAAAATATTCAAGATATTGTTGAACAGGTTTTGATTTCGGCTAACTATTTTGCCACGGCAAAAGCGTATATTTTATATCGCGATCAACGCAATCGCGCTCGTTCCGATCACAAAGTAATGGTTGATGTAGAAAGCTCGGTTAATGAATATCTCGAGAAGCTTGACTGGCGTATTAATGAGAATGCCAATCAGGGATACTCCAATGGTGGTTTGATTTTGAATGTTTCTGGTAAAGTTACCGCTAACTATTGGTTGAGCCATGTTTACCCTGCCAATGTTGGTGAGGCTCATCGTAGTGGTGATATACATATTCATGATTTGAGTATGTTGGCAGCTTATTGTGCCGGTTGGTCTCTCAAAAACTTGCTTCATGAGGGATTTAACGGAGTTCCCGGAAAGGCTGAAGCAGGTCCTGCCAAACATCTTTCTGCGGCTGTTGGTCAAATGGTTAATTTTATGGGTACGTTGCAAAACGAATGGGCTGGTGCTCAGGCTTTTTCTTCAGTCGATACATATTTAGCTCCGTATGTTCGTAAAGATAAATTGGAATACAAGCAAGTGTATCAATGTATGCAAGAGCTTGTCTATAATCTGAATGTTCCATCTCGTTGGGGTTCTCAGACTCCGTTTACCAACTTTACTTTTGACTGGGTATGTCCGGAAGACTTGAGAGAAACTCATCCGATTATCGCCGGAGTTGAACAAGAATTTACCTACGGTGATTTGCATGAAGAAATGCACATGATTAACAAGGCTTATATGGAAGTCATGATGAAAGGTGACATCAAGGGTCGTCCGTTTACATTCCCGATTCCGACCTATAACATGACACCTGATTTCCCATGGGAAGATGAAAATACCGAATTGTTATTTGAAATGACGGCAAAATACGGTTTGCCTTACTTCCAGAACTTTATTAATTCTGTTTTGAAGCCCGGACAAATTCGTTCAATGTGTTGTCGTCTGCAACTTGATTTGCGTGAATTGCTTGCTCGCGGTAATGGTTTGTTCGGTTCTGCCGAGCAAACGGGTTCTGTTGGTGTTGTAACCATTAACTGCGCTCGTTTAGGCTATCTTTACAAAGGTGATGAACATGCTTTGTTTAACAGGGTTGATGAGTTGATGGAAATTGCTCGTACATCATTGGAAATCAAACGCAAAGTTATCCAACGCCTGATTGATAATGGTTTGTTCCCTTTCACTAAGCGTTATTTGGGAACATTGCGCAATCATTTCTCAACCATTGGTGTTAATGGTGTTAATGAGATGATTCGCAACTTTACCAATGACGAACATAGTATTTCCGATTCTTGGGGACAGGCATTTGCTGAAAAACTTTTGGATTATATACGTGCTAAATTGGTTACTATTCAAGAAGAAACCGGTCACATGTATAATCTTGAGGCTACTCCTGCCGAAGGAGCAGCCACTCGTTTTGCCCGTGAAGATAAAAAACGCTTTAAGGATATTATCCAAGCCGGCACCAAGGATAATCCGGTGTACACCAACTCCTCACAATTACCTGTTGGTTACACAGATGATCCGTTTGAAGCTCTTGAGCTTCAGTCTACTCTGCAAACCAAATATACCGGTGGTACTGTTCTCCACTTGTATATGGGACAGAGAATATCTTCGGCAAAAGTTTGCCGTGATATTGTCAGACGTGTTTTGACCAATTATCGCCTACCGTACATTACCATAACTCCTACTTTTTCCATTTGTCCGAAACATGGATATATCTCAGGAGAACATAAGTACTGCCCAATTTGTGATGAAGAACTGAAGGCAGAGAAAAGAGCCGCAGCGTCCAGAAAAGATGTTGCATAAGAGTAAAATTTAACTTTGGAGACAGAATAAAATGACAACAATTAACTTTGAAGATATCAAATTAAACGACGAAGAAAGACAGCCTTGCGAAGTATGGACCAGAGTAATGGGTTACTATCGTCCGGTTTCTGAGTTTAACGTTGGTAAAAAATCTGAATTTTACTCTCGAGTATGTTTTGCTGAAAGTAAGGCTGTTAACGGCTGTGGTTGTGATGCTTATCAACTTGCAGCAGAATAATATTCGCAAAGTAATAATCTGATGACAAATATTTTAGTTGGCGGCGTTGAAACATTCAGAGCCGTCGATTTTCCCGGAAAGTTAGCCGCAGTATTGTTTTTGCAAGGATGTCCATGGCGCTGTCCTTTTTGCTATAACACGGATTTACAACTGATTGGCAAAAAAACAGATTTTGTTTGGGAAAAGTTCATTGATTTTTTAATTCGTCGGCAGGGCAGACTGGACGCTGTTGTCTTTAGCGGTGGCGAGCCTTTGGTACAAGAGGGGTTGCAAGAGGCAATGTATCAAGTCAAAAAACTTGGTTTTCAAATTGGTTTGCATACCGGAGGCTATCGTCCCCATAAACTTGCCGAAGTTTTGCCTTTGGTTGATTGGATAGGTTTGGATATTAAGGCTCCGTTTGAAGAAAAACGCTACGCCGAAGTTACCCAAACCAATCACCTGAAAGAAGTATTGCAAAGTTTAGAAATGATTTTGGCTTCCGGCAAAGATTTTGAATGTCGTACAACTTGTGATCCTCGCTTGCTTACAAAGACTGATTTGCAAAAAATGGCTGAAGATTTATACGCTAAAGGTGTTAGGAAATATTTTTTGCAAAAATATCGCCCAATTCCAAGTGACACGCAAACCACTGACAGTGATTGTGAAAATATTCTGTCCGATTCGCAATTGTTGGAATATTTGCAAACGCATTTTGAAGAATTTGAAGTTCGTAAGTAAAAAAATAAGGCTCTTTATTTGAAGAGCCTTATTTTTATTAACTATTTCCTCGATCGCCTTTGAGATGTCGTGTAATTTTTTGATCGATAAATCTTTGTTTGGCAGCTTGTTTACCTTCCTTGCTGGTTTCTTTTGCAACAGAAGCCTTATATTGTCCGACCAGTCGTCCAAGGATTACGGCGCGTCGCCTATCATCCTGAGATTTAAATTCCTGTTTATTTTCCAGAGCATTAACGGCATTAACAAGTTTTCTTTGTTGTGCCGGCAAATTACGATACTCTTCAGTTTTTTTGAATTCTTCAAATTCCTCAGGTTTCATTCCTTGTGCTCTAACTAATAAATCCATTTTTTCAACAGTAATGTCTTTTTTAGTAACCATCATATCGGCAGCTATTTCTGTATTCCTTTGAACTTTACCATTATAATCCTGTCCAAGACCTTCATCTTCCAGATATGCTTTGTCTTGAGAATGAAGCTCTGAATATGTTTTTTTCTCACCTCCCATAATATTACGACCTTCCGCATCCAAAGCATCTCTTTGAGCATCGGTAAGCTCATTATTTTCTTTGGCTTCTTTCTTCATCATATTGCGAATATGTTGTTCTCCTAAGCCAAGTTCCTCCAGATATGCCCTGTTTTCAGAGGAAAGAGTTTCTAGTGTAAGGCTGTCTCTCTTTTCATTTAATCCGCCTATATCCAAACGACCTTCAGAATCGAGAGCCATTAATTGAGCTTCTGTCAGAAGAATATCTCCTTTTTCGTTGCGTCTGAGTTTGAATGGTTCATGCTTTTCTTCTGTTTCGCTGTTGGACCTGTTATCTTTTGTTTCGCGATTGCCATCATTGCGAGCAAATTTCTTATCCATAGCTTCTTTGTTTTCAATTGTCATACCGGCGGCTTCAGCAGCTTTAACCATACTGGCGTAAAATTCCGGCGTAACATCTTCAGCCACACTGAATGATTCATAATTATCTTTCTTCAATTGGGCTACAAATTCCGCACATTGTTCATCGGTCGGAGTCTTACCGTCTTCACCGCTGATATTATAAGTATTCTCATCAGGACGACTGACTTCCAATCCGGATTCGTATTTGGTGATTTCTACGCCGTCTTTGTGTTCAACATGAGTAACAACAGAGCTTTTGCGCGTTACATCGTCATGAGGATTGCGAGTATCGTCTTCTTTATCAGTAACCGGTTCATCGGTGTCAATATGATCTTGAGCTGCTTTTTTAGCCAGAGCGTCTTTTTCTTTTATGCCCAATCGAGCTTCAATGACGGATAAATCATATCCGTTTTCTTTTAGAGCAGATATAACGGATAGCTGTTGTTCTGCAGATAAACCGCTCAAATCAATATTATTTTCTTTGATTTGCTTGCGATAACGATCCATAAGCTCTTGGCTTTTGGTTTTATCCATTTTACTGCATACTAATTCAAGTGTTTTGGCGAGCGTCGTTGTTTCCAATAATTGAGCATCGCGTCTTTCTAATCGTCCTGCATTACTGTGTAATTGTTCAAACGCTTCATTAATATTCGAATTTTGCTGACGTGCAATTTCATCACTTTTTTCTTTGAATCTTTTATTACGAGAAACTCTTTCTGAGCTGATTGCTTGAGTGTATGATGTTAAGCCGGCAATTTGTTGCTGAAGTTCTTTAATTCGTTTGGAGCTGCGTGATTGAGAAGCTTCTGCTTTTAATTTTTCAATTTTTTCAGTCAAAGCTTTTTCCAAACTTCCCAATTGCGATGTTGGAGCTTCTTTCAAAATATTATCTAATTCTTTTTTCTGTCCGCGAGAGAAAATGCCGTTTTTATAACCATTTTGTTCAATATCTTTTGTAAACTTTTCAATTCCGTATGGATCAGAACTTTTTTGAGTATCAAGTTTCTGTGCTCTGTCGGCTAAGCGAGCGGATAATGTTTGATAGTCACTATTTTCTCGACGCACTTCAGATTCTGCAAGTTGGGCATTTCGTTCAGCTTGAGCTGCTTCTCTATAACCTTTGGTATCATCATCCCTTTCTTTTTAAGCTTTTTTTAAAT
>JAFTLF010000052.1 GCA_017452885.1 Alphaproteobacteria bacterium | reverse complement strand
TGTGGAGCTTATCTGCAAAGAAGAATACCACTTCTGTTGGTAAAACGGGAACACATACCTTTGATATCCCGACGGTATCTGCAAATCCCGAAGGAGTTATGTTTTATGTAACTCAGTTCAAAACAGAGGCAGACGGAAGCTTTAACCTTAATATGGGAATTTCCGATAGCGGAGTTTATGATGTATATTTTCTCTCATCCGAAAGCGGAGTTTATAAATATACAGACATAAGCTTTATAAGCTCAGGTGACTACGAAAACACAATTGACAGCCTCAATGATAATATAAACAGCGAAACTGAGTTTGTGGCTATGTTTGATGACACGATTGGTAAAGAATACCGCGATAATCTAAATGAGCTGTTGAAAACACTGGGTAATGAACCTAACCGCGAAACAAGAGGTTTGGCGGCTTGGGAAAAGTGCTTGCGCTTTATGCGGCAACGCGCAACCTTGATTGGTTTGGGTTTTAGACTAACAACAGCTTTATCTCAACCGCTTGGCTTTTTCTCTAGTATTGCAACAATGACGGAGCATAAACAAAAGCAAGGCGGCAAACACGGCGGCGCTTATTATATAGCGCTGGGACATAAGGAGTTATTAACCAACCCTAAAATCTATGATTGGGCAATGGCTTGTAGTGGTGAATTACGTGCGCGCTTAGGTAATCAAGACGCTAGTATTGCAAAACGTATTAAGGAATTAACCAAAAATGCCGGTAATATGACTTTTAAGGAACAAGCGGAGACTTGGGCTTATAAGGCTATCGGATATATGGATTTTTATGTTGCTAACGTTACGTGGATTGGAGCTTATCGGCAAGCTACAAATGAGTTTAATATGAAACACGAGGACGCGGTATTTTATGCTGATCGTGTTATGTTGAACTCACAAGGCACGGGAACAACCAAAGATACCGCCGGAATCCAACGTGCAAATGAGGGCTGGCGTGCATTAACTATGTTTTACAGCTTTTTCTCGGCACTGTATCAAAACACTATACAATTTGGGCGTGATGTTAAAACGGCAAAATCTTTTGCGGATTATGCGGATTTATCGGCGCGCTTTATGGCTATGGTTGTGATACCGGCTTGTCTTGACAGCCTAATGCGTGGTGAATTGCCTGATGATGACGATGATAGCTTTTTGGCTTGGTTGTTTGATAATACTTTTGGTTACTTTATCGGGGGCGTGCCGGTGGCACGTGATATTTATAGTGGCTTGAAGTATAAAAACAGTGGCGGCTCTAACGTTGGGCGGCAAGTCAATTATTTTGGTAACTTTGCAAGCGCCCTAGCAAAAGCGTTTGACGGTGATCCGAATTGGCAAAAGATAAGCAAAAATGCTATGAACAGCTTTGCGGTGGTTACCGGTTACCCAACAGGGGGACAGGTAGCCGATACTACAAGTTATTTTGTTGGCGTTGCGGCTGGCGAAATAAAACCACAAAGTCTTACTGATCTATTGTGGGGTATTTATAAAGGCAAAGAACGGAAACAATAAAGGCGGTGGCGAAAGTTGCCGCCTTTTATTATT
>JAFTLF010000051.1 GCA_017452885.1 Alphaproteobacteria bacterium | reverse complement strand
TTTATTCCTTACATGCGCAAAGCAGAAGTCCACAAAGGAAACGACCCACACAGTAAGAGAAACCTACCAAAATCGCTCCAAAAACGATGTCTGAAACCAAGTTATTGGCCTCAAGCATCATGCTATTCACCCACCAAATTACGGCTTTGTAAATACCGAACATGATGAAGATGAAAGCAATGGGCTTCCAGATGCAGCCAAAGTTCTTAATGAACGAGATTGGCAAATACACACCTCTAATCAGCACCCAAAGGATAACAAACAGAGGAACGTATACGCAACCGGGATAGGAATCTCCAAGCTCACCCAGAATGAGATAAGCGACAAAGAAAACTACCAAAATGGCTGCAAGCATCAAAAGCTCATTTAATAAAGCAATCCCGCCTTTTTCGATGTTTTTTAACAGCCCTCTGAGATTAAAACAAGAGCCTAACTCAACGAAATAGTATGAGAATGCTACGATTGAAGCGATAATAGACAGTGTGCAAATAATTGTATTCATATAAAAAAATATTAAACGGCTATTCAAATCTTTTATCTTTGCTTTCAAGCAGCCGCGTTACTCGAAATCAAAGAAACATATAATTATGTACTCTTTCAGAGTAGCATATTTCGGACAAATTAGCAAGATATTATGAAAAAACGGCTACTTAAGGCTTGGCCACTGCCCCAAAGCAATTTGTTCCAAACTTGGATTATCCAACCCGAAACGCATGTTATAAATCCAATAATTAGCCATGACACGCTCTATATAAATTCTTGTTTGCGCCGAAGGGATTACTTCAATAAATAACAAAGCATCATTTTGATAACGCGCGGATTTTTGCCACTTTGCCAAATTGCCGGGGCCGGCATTATAGGCGGCTATCATATAGAATAAATTGCCGTCAATAAATGGTTTATCCAACAAATAGCTGATATATTGTTGTCCTAGTTTTAGGTTATAGTCTGCCCTAAAAAGTCGTGTTTTGTCTTTTTTGATGCGGATGTCTTTCGTGATATGATAAGCCGTGTTAGGCATTAATTGCATCAACCCTCTGGCTCCGGCACCGCTGACAGCCTCGGCATTAAAGGCAGACTCCTGACGTATCAAACCCAAAATAAGTGATTTATCAATCTTCCAACCGTGAACAGGCAACCATGTCGGCAACGGATAGGCGACACCATCATAAAAATGATTATCTTCTGTTTTTTTATTCTGATTTGCCAGATAAATTGCCAATGAATGTAGGTTATGTTGATCAGCAATGAAAATGACGGCTTCTTTTTGTTTTTCATTCATGCTCGGATAACCAAAACGCAATTCTTGCTCAGCAAGCTTAGGTTGCTTGATACGAAGCAATAATATTGCTCGACGGATATATGGAGAGCCTGACAGCTCGTATATATAATCATAATTATTAAAATCATTGAAATACGCAATGTAATTCCAATTGTATTCCAATGTTCGCCCGAGCTTTTGTGCCGCCAAAATACCATAAAACGTATGCTTGAATTTTGCAGCAACTTCAAGCATTTGTGTAGCTTTATTCTTATTACCGAGCTTTTCATAAGCTCGATGCGCCCAATATCCGCCGGCAGCAACCAACCATTCGTCGGAATTTTTAGATTTGCCTAAACGCTCAAAATAACGCGCAGCATTTTTATAATTCTTCATCCGCCAAGATGATAAACCGGCAACCCATGTTGCTGTTCCGGAATTGTGTCTTCGCGAAGCCTTTACAGCCCATTCATAAGCCAAGCGATCATAATTATCGACTAAGTATTTTAATGATAATGTGGCGGCCATATCGTCCCACAATTCATTGGGAGCAGAATTGCGAAAACGCTTTCCTTCAAGAATTAGTCGCGCTCGACGAGTTTTACCCTGATTTATATAATTGCGAAATTTGTTACGTTGTTCTTTTACAAAACTATCAATTTCAACGAAAATATG
>JAFTLF010000050.1 GCA_017452885.1 Alphaproteobacteria bacterium | reverse complement strand
TGCGGCGGCATTTGCTCATGAAGCGATTTTGGATGAAGAAAAGCTTGCTTGTGTGATTGATATTGGAGGCGGTACCTCAGATTTTACAATCATCAGGCTGGGGCCAAAGCATATAATTAGGTCTAATCGCGAAGATGATATTTTGGCATCGACCGGTGTGCGTATCGGTGGTAATGATTTTGATAAAGAATTAGCGCTAAAATCTTTTATGCCGGAGTTGGGTATGTATACAACTTATGGCAATAAATCTCTTTTTGTGCCGACATCTCAGTATTTTGAATTATCCGAATGGAGTTCGGTTAATAATTTGTACAGCTATCAAAATTTTAGGATTGTAAATGAGGTTTTGATACAAGCGCATGAGCCGGACAAGTACTCCAGACTTAGGGAAGTTATGGAAAAAGAGCGTGGGCATAATTTGTTAGCAGAAACAGAGGCTTTTAAGATTGCATTGACAACGAATGCTTTGCATTCTGCTCAATTGTCTTTTTTGGATGATAAGCCGGAAATTGTTGTATGCGCAGATGATTTTGAGGCGGCAATTAATTGGGAAATGAAAAAATTAGAGCAAGTTTTAGAGGAATGTTTGACACAAGCCGGAGTTGACGCGGATAAGATAGAATTGATTGTCTTGACAGGGGGATCAACGGAGATTCCTATTTTACAAAGAAAAGTAAGTCAGTTATTTCCGTTAGCAAAGTTATCGCAAGATAATAAATTGGCCAGTGTCGGTTTGGGGTTGGCATATGATAGTCGCCGGCGTTTTGGATAGAAATTTTGTTTGAGAATAAAATTTATGTAGACTTAAATACGTTGATATTATATAGGGAATATAACCAATCCTTATTTAGAAATTTATTTTGTTAAAAATATTTAGTTAATTGATTGTATAACTTAAAAACCGTTGCTTATGAATGCAAAGATTAGAGCGATGATGGATGTGCTTGAGTTGATGAAGCTATCCAAGGAAGAACAAGTATTATTAATCAGACATCTGCAGGAAATGTGGAATATTTCCGAAAAAGATTTGTTTCCTTCGCTTCAATTAGTTGAAGGAATAAAGCGGATTGAAGATTTGTGTCAGGAAATCAAAACTCTGCAGTTGAGCAAAGAAAAAGCGGAATTATCTTCTGTGACAGATGAAACAAAGACTGTTTCGGAAGATGTCGGAAAAGCTGTTGCTCAACCTATTAATCAGCCAAAGCAGCCAAAACTGAGTAAAAACGGCAAACGATTGGGAAGACCACCTAAAAGTGCAAAAACTATTTCTGTGTCAACGGATACGGAAAAAACAAGCGCAGAAACAAAAGGGACTGTCGTTACCGAAGAGGAAGTTGCAAATACTGATGCGGTTGTAGCTGGAGAAGCAAAAATTGCTGATGAGCCTATTACAGATAATGTTATTCATCTTGTTGATGCAGAGCAGGTTGAGGGTACAGAAAAATTGAAAATGGGCAAATATTATGATTTTGAGATAATTTATAAATGGGATAACCTTTTATATGTCAAAAGTCATTATGTTTTGTCCGGTTTGTATCCCGAGGGAGTATGTATCAAGTATGAAGGAAATATTAAACCTGAGTATAGTCAGTTTGCAATTTCTCTCAGCGATGAATTTGCCGGAGTGACCATATATCAAGCGAAAGCTTATGCTGCTAACAAATTGCCTCGATTTGAAGGTGAGCGGTGGAAAATCATGGATTTTGCCCAACAAAGTATGGCCAGAAAAGTGTCGGCGGATCTGAATCGTTTGCTTAACAAATTGTCTGGAGATGCATTTCGCGGAAGTTATGCCGTCGGCGGTAAAACAGAATTGCTGAAACAAGGTGTGAAAATCCGTTATGCAATTGACATTAAGTGATTTTATTATTTATTAATCAGCCGCTTTTTTTGTGAAAAGCGGCTTTTTCTTTTTTTATGACACATATTGACAAAAATGACGAAATAGTATATCTCATGTTTTATTATATTTTGAGGACAGATTAATGAATATTGAAGATTATGTCGGTTTGTGTAGAAAGCAACGCAAAGAAAAAAGTTTTGCTTTTTTGGCCGAAAGATGCGAAACATCGGAGGACGCACCTTATCGGATACGTGTCGCAAAAGAGATTTCTCCGCAAGAAACCATGGTTTTGGTATTGACCGGAACCGGTGGTACGTTACGCGGTTATAACGGAATGTTAAAAATGGCGGACAATTTTATAAATAATAATCACGAATTGTCGGGAAAAGGCGTACGTGTTTGTGTGGCTGTTTGTGATTTTGGTAAATATCATCATGATAAAATTGCCAGAAGAGGGATGTATTATAGTAATTTCGGAAATGATTATTTTGAAACGCTAAAAAACAGCGTGGATGAAGAGAAACGAGAAGAAATGTTTAATCCGGCATATATTCATGATATTTTTGATGCTGCAATTTTACCTCGTATTTCAAAAGATGAGGGTAAAACACGTTTAAATCAGGTTGAAGCTTTGCAAAATATCAGGCGATTAAATATTGTTGCGCATTGTCATTCAGGGTATACAACAATGGTTTTGGAAAAATTGATGAATGATAAAACTGCGGAACTGGGATATTCAGAACAAGAACAAAAACAGCTTAAATCTCAATTATTGGCTTTGTGTTATAATCCTGATTGTCCGCGCGGATATTCTGATTTGTATATGGTTTCGGTGAAATCATCGCAAGATCGACACAATGAATACAATAATTATATAAAAGAATTGCTATTGATGTCTCCGGAAGATTTCGGAGTATGTTATTTGACTAAAAAATGGGGGCGTACATTAATGTGTGCGCAAGTTGATAAAGCGGGAGTAGAAGGAAATCCCAAAAGAGTTTATAAGCTTGTTGATCCTGAGGAATGGTTTCGAAATATCGGAAACGATAATTTGCCTAAAACATTAGGTGAACATGATTTTATGGGGTTTGAACCTGTTTCTAACATGAGTAAAGGTGCTTTGCAGTTGCAGGTGTTTGCCAATAACATATTAAAAAATGCACTCAATAATTCTTTACAGCAAGGCGGAGATAATTTTATTCCGTTGCCAAAAATACAAAATTTAGTAGCAAACACCCTTCAAGATAAATGTGCTTTTGCCAAAGCTGCAATAAAAGGATTTCGCTTGGAGCAGAAAGTTATTTTTATGGATCGAAGCAAAATAGATGCGTACGCAAATTGGCGGCGATCAATTCCTACGGTTGAGTTATAAACTTGTCTTTATTTATTTTGCTGTCAGACGATGTAATAGAGCTTCCCATTGGTCGGCAATATTTTCTTCAGCATATTGTTCGACGGTTTTGACTGCTTCTTGTCCCATTTTGATGCGTAATGATTTATCTTTCATCAAAGTGGCCATTTTAGCGGCAAAGTCATCAACATCTTTGGCTAAGAAGCCATTGACTCCATCGACAATTACTTCATTGACAGACGGAGCATCGGCAAATCCTACTGCCGGCAAACCATGAGCTTGTCCATCGGCCAAAGCAATTGACAAACCTTCATACGCAGCCGGCCAAGCCATAAAATCTACATTGCCGTATATAAGCGGAGCATCAACATATCCCATAAACACAACTTGTTCTTCAAGTCCAAGCTGTTTGATTTGGTTGGTTAAACGTTTGTGATATTCCGGATGTTTGATGCCACCGTAGATTTCAACTTTCCAATCAGGAAAGTCTTTGGCAATCTTTCCGAAAGCCTCAATCAAAAGATGTTGACGTTTTTGAGTTTCATCAACACGACCGATATAGGCTATGCGCTTTTTCTCAATATTTAAGTCAGCACGATTTTCAGGAGCAATTTGCTTGATGATGTTACCGATAATTGCTTCTTCATGTTTAGGGTAATCATCACCGATTGTACCTTTGAAACTTTCTAGTAATAAATCGTAGGCAGCGATTTTTTGGAGTTGCTTTTTCATTACCCGATAACGTATCGGCTTTTTACGCAGAGGGGCAAAGAATACCGGAGGATGATTGTGAACCATTAGGATGATAGGTATATTATAGCGATGCAGAAAGCAAACATTATAAACATCTTTTATAAAGTAACATATTATGGCATCCGGTTTGATTTCGCGAATGGCTTTAGCATAACGAAATGACGGAGTTTGAAAAATACTTTTTAGAGCTGTCCAAGCGTTACCAAACATGGATTTGCTTTTGGCGCTCAAATTGAGAGTTTTGACTTGAGGCAGCAAATTTTCGGGTTTGTCTTGTTTTTTGTAACTGTCAAATACAAAGTGAACATCGTGTTTACGTTTGGCCAACATATTGCAAAAGTCCCAGACAAAACGGCTGTTAACATTGCGATCTTTAACCACCATTAATTTCATTGAGAATTCTCCGTACAGTTTTAATAATGTTATGATGATAACGCAACAAAACTAAAATCATACGAAAAAGATACAGATATCCATAGTAAATAGTAATTTGAGGTTAGGAAGAAATTATTTTTGTGAATTTTTTTATTTTGTCATTCTCGGGGCTTGTTTTTATGTGCCGCGCACCCGCCGCGCGAGTCATTCTCGGGCTTGACCCGAGAATCCATTATAATAAGGCTTCATGTTTTCTTGGACCCTCGGGTCGAGGTTCGCTATCGCTCCCGCCCGAGGGTGACAAAAAGGGGGCGAGGGGGACAGATAGGGGGTGTTTGAAAATAAAACCGTCAAAGAGCAAGCTAAAAAACATAGTGTTGAAAAATTTTTTATGATGCTTATCTTTATTGATAATATTGTTATTTAAAAAGGAGAAAGTTCATGGGAACAGTTATTAAATATATATTTTATACAATATTACTGGTGGTAATTTATCTGGTTGGACGCGGTATTTATGAGGGAAGTATTACTCAAGAAACAACAGTTGGCAATGTGGTTGATCAGGTTGAAACAGGTAGTAAAGAAATTTTGGATAATACGACGGAAAATGTTAAACGCGGATATGAAAATGTTAAGGCAAGTTCTGATTCTGCAACAAAATAATAATTTTTGGTTTGTGTTTTATATTGAAAAAAAAGCCCTTGTATAAACTGTATCCCATAAGTAGGATAGTTTTTTTGAGGGCTTTTTTATTAAATTAATTCGTCAACATCTTCCAGATGTTCATTTTTTTCGTAAAAATGTTTTAGATAGCTACGACCGGTACGTTCAAGTTCTTCATCTCGTATGATTGATTGATTATTGTCATAGACACCTACTTTGTGATTATTATTAATTTCGGTATGCTCTTCATCAAATACACCACTGACGGCCAAAGCTTCAATGCTACTGGCAACGTAAGGAACGTTGGAAGAAATCGGGTGTTCATCCGCCTGAGAACGCGATTCTTGACCAAATTGCTGTTGAGGATGATGTTCGTTATTATCATCTCGCACAAGAACGTTATTGTTGGTATCAATTGTTTCAACAAATTGAGAATTTAGGCGGGCGGCAGCATAACCTTTGTCAGCTCGGGAGGCTGATATTGAGCTGCTTACTCTTCTGGTAGGGGCGATGCTCATTTTTGTTTCTCCATACAAAACAAAATTAGGATTTTTCTATCTCTTTTTTCAATATAGCATATAAATTTTTAAAATGCTATATTTATTTGTTTTTATTGGATAAATGCGCAGCCCCTGCAGAAGAAATGCGATTATTTATTTTCGCTATCGTTGTTTTGGTTATTTTCGTTTGCTTTATTTTTAATGTCATCAACGGCTTTTTTGACGTGAGGCATAGCTTTATGATAGTATTCAATCAATTTTGCGCGGACCTTGTCAACGTTAATATAACCGAGCAAAGCGGCAACGATAATTGCAAGTAAAATCCATGTTAACATTATTTTTTCTCCTTGTTGAGTAGTTTGTTTAAAACTTCAGTCGCATCATAAGTTTCCTGATAAGGCGGTATTTTCCCAATGAGCTGTTGGTAATTTTGAGCTGTTTTATCAGAATTTGCAAATAAAACTTTTTTATTCCACACTTTTTTTGCTTTTTGCCAACGTTCCAAGGCATAATCGGTCATTGGATGGCAATTGTCGGCAATATCTTGCATTTCATCCAGTTGGCCAAGAGTGTAGCAGATGCAATCACATCCGGCTTCGAGTGAACGGAGTGCTTTTTCGCCGCTACTGCCGCTCAGGGCTTTCATGTCTATCGCGTCAGATATTAACAAACCATCAAAACCTATAAGGCCGCGGATGATGGTATCAATGGCTTTTTTGCTTTGTGTGACCGGTGCTGTATCATCGACGGCAGCGACCACAACATGAGCTGTCATGCCAAGCGGTGAATAGTTTAATTGGCGAAAGGGGGAGAAATCAGGTGCCAATTCATCCAACGGAGTGTCTAGTCGTGGTAAGTTAAGATGCGGGTCGGCATGGGTGCGTCCATGTCCCGGCATGTGTTTTATGCAAGGACAAATTCCACAAGATATATATTCATCAACACAAGTTTTTCCAAGACGAATGATTGTTTTTGTATCAGATGAAAAGCAACGACTTATTAATGCCGGAGAGGTTTCGGGATAAAGTGTATCAAGAACAGGGGCATAATTAACATTAATGCCAAGCTCTCGTAAATCGGCAGCAATTAAGCGAGAATGTAGGCGGCAAGCCTCTTCGGCTTCGTGGGGCGGCAATGCGCCAAGTGTAATGGCTGCTGCGTAACTGCGATATTCCGGCTCAACCAGACGGCGAACGCGTCCTCCTTCCTGATCAATAGCTATTATTAAGTCATCTCTTCCGATGGTTTCGCGACATTCTTTAATCAAATTTTTTAATTGCGTTTTTGAAGATATATTACGAGCAAAAAGATTAATACCCAGGGGATTAGCTTTTGAAAAAAAACGTTTTTCTTCATCGGTAAGAGTAGTGCCATGGCATGAAAGTATAGCTGGTAAAATTGCATCCATTATGTGCTATCCTACAAAAATAATGATATGAAAAATTTTGAAACTTTTATCATATACATACCGAAGGGATTAAAATCATAACCAATATGCCGAAGCAGCATCGGTAAGATAAAAGCTATCAAAATAATAAATAGGGTACCTTGACGTTCTGAATGCAAAAATTTTTGAATATGCTGATTATCCGACCAACCCAAAAATATTTTTGAACCGTCCAGAGGCGGGATAGGTAATGCGTTGAAGACGGCTAAAACAACATTGAATATTGCAAAATTGGTAAAAAACAAAGTGATAATACTTTGTGTCAGTTGGTGAGGGATATAAGATACTGCAAGTAGTATTAAAGATGACAAAAGAGCCAGAAGCATATTTGTGATAATTCCGGCAGAAGCAACAATAAATAAATCCCTTTTGGGGTGACGCAGATTGTCAAAATTTATCGGCACCGGTTTTGCCCAACCAAACACAAAACCGGTTTTGGATAAAAGCAAAATCAACGGAAGAATTAATGAACCGAAAAAATCTGCATGGCGCAACGGATTAAATGATAAGCGTCCTTGTTTTTGTGCAGTGTTATCTCCACAATAATAAGCCGCATAACCATGAGCAATTTCGTGCAGTACAATTGCTAAAATTATTGGTACAAAATTTACAAAGATGCTTAGCGTCAAATTTATTATCATCTATTTTTTCTTCACAATACATGTTCCGCCAAGAGCCTTGATATCTGAGCATAAACGATCAGCTCCGCTTCTGTCGGCAAATGCGCCGGCTTTTAGACGGTAATATGTTCCTTTGGTTCCTAAATCTGCTGTTTCAATTTCTCTAGGTTGACCTTTGAGTGAAGGATATTTTTTTACCAAATCGGTCCATGCGGAATCTACAGAAGCACGATTGGGTGATGAAATCAATTGGACTTGCCAATCACCGGTGGTAGCTGTTTTGATTTTTGCCGGAGCAGGAGATTGGTTTGGAACATTGACTTTTTCAACAACAGGATTATTTGAGGCAACGGCAATTTCTTTGGTTGCTTCTTTTACGGGGGCTGTTTCTTTTTCAGCAACAATTTCTTTGCTTGTTGTTGCCGGAGTTGTTTCTTCTTTTGGGGCGACAACCGGAGCCGCTGTTACCACCTTAATATCTTTAGTTTCTGATTCCGGCACAACCTTATTTTCTTCAGCTTTTTGGATAATTGCTTCTGCTTTTTCTATTACTTCTGATTTTTCAATTTCGGGAAGTGCAGCCGTTGTTTCTGCTGTTATAGCCGGTAATTGCGGAATTTCCGGTGGGGGCAGTAAATTTTCAACAACAAGGGCTGTATCTTGTTTTTTTTCAATAATATCATAAACAGATTTATCTTGATTTTGAATTTCCATTCCTCCCGGATCACTGGGCTGAACTTTTACGGCTGTTTGCGGACGACGAATAACCGGTATTTCTACATTTGCTTGTTCGGTATAACGCGGAGACAAAACAAACCAACCGACAACGGCAGCAAGTGCGATACCGGATACTGTACCGATAAATACGTTTTTGGAGCGATTAATTTCATTTTTGCGCTCTTCAAAAGCTTCTGCCGAGGGGGCATTGAGCTTTTGACGAAAATCATCTAAATAATCTTCATTATTGCTATTCTGTTCAAAATCCGCAAACATTTCTTTGCTCCTTAAAATTTTTATGTATCTGGTTGTTATCTTATAAGAAAATCATTTATAATCAATTAACAAAACAATTAGAATCTGTAATGAACGTCAAAAAGTTTTTGGTGTTCTTCAATTGCCATTATGTCAGTCATATTGGCAATATAGGTACAAATACATTCAGCCAGTTCTGCGTCAGAGCTTCCGGCACTGAGGTGCGGACGCACTTGCATGGGTAATAATTTGTAATTGTTCATTAAGATATAGAATAAGTCTTCAACCAAACGCTGAGATTTGATATCCATGCGGGCTATTTTGCTGGAAGTATAAAATTTGTCTTTTAGAAAATTACGCAAGGAATTAATGTTTTTTTGCATTGTTTGAGAAAAACAAGCTGTAAAATTTTTACAATGACGAATATCGTCTGTGGTTTGTATTTTATGCTTGGCAATGTTGTGGCGAGTATTATCAAGAAGATCAAAAATCATAGAAGCAATCAAGTTGCGAGTAATTGAATAAATACGTACATTGTCAGAACACAGAGGATTTTCTTTATCAAATTTTTCAATTATGGCGCGAATGAAATCTAATTCGCATAATTCATCAATGCTGAAAAAACCGGCGCGAAAACCGTCGTCAATATCGTGGTTATTATAAGCAATATCATCGGCAAAAGAGGCAACTTGAGATTCTAAAGAAGAAAAATGTTTTAAATCAAGGTCAAAAATCTTGTTATAATCTTTGAGATAGGCATTGGTTATTTTTTTTATCGGTCCGTTATGCTTGACCGTTCCTTCCAATGTTTCCCATGTGAGGTTTAGTCCGTCAAAGTCAGGATAATGTTGTTCAAGGCGAGTCATGATTTTGAGGGAATTGATATTGTGGTTAAAACCGCCGAATTGAGCCATGGAGTTATTAAGCCCTCGTTCTCCGGCATGACCGAACGGGGCATGTCCCAAATCATGTGCCAAGGCAATAGCTTCACCGAGTTCTTCGTTTAATTGTAGGTTTTTGCATATAGTTCTGGTTATTTGTGCAACCTCAATGCTGTGGGTCAATCGGGTGCGATAATTTTTGCCTTCATGATAGGCAAAAACCTGAGTTTTGCCGTCTAGCCTGCGAAAAGCGGCAGAGTGAATGAGGCGATCGCGATCTCGTTGAAACGGAGAACGAATAATATTTTGATAGTCCGGATAAAGTCGTCCGCGACTTTGAGTGTCTGATGCGGCATAAGTTGCTAAATCCATGTTTTTTTCGCTTTCAATAGTTATATTTTTATTATAATCTATTCGTATATTTATAAAAAAGGGTTAATAATGATTATAGCAACGTATAATGTTAATTCAATTAATGCCAGACTTGATAATTTGCTGGAATGGCTGAATAAAAATCAGCCTGATGTCATCCTTTTGCAAGAGATTAAGACGGAGTTTAATGATTTTCCGTTTTTTGAGTTGCAAGCAGCAGGTTATGAAGCGAAAATTTTGGGGCAGAAAAGCTATAACGGTGTAGCTATTTTGAGTCGTCAAAAGATTAAAATTCGTGAAGAAGGTTTACCTGATTTTGAAGATGAAAATGCTCGCTATTTGGAGGCGGAAATTGAAATCGGTAAACAAAAATATGTTGTTGCATCAATTTATTTACCAAACGGTAATCCGCCTTATAACAACCCTGATGATGATACCAAGTATGTTTATAAACTTAAATGGATGGAAGCCTTGTATAATCATGCTCGCAAATTGTTGGATTTGCGTTTGCCGGTTATTTTAGGTGGTGATTTTAATGTGATTATGACAGAGCATGATGTTTATTCTCCTGATGAATATCGGGGAAATGCTCTGTTTCGCAAGGAAGTTAAACAACGCTTGGCGGCTTTGATGTATTTGGGGTTTTATGATGCTTTTCGTTGCTTGCATCCGAATGAAGCTGGTTATACTTTTTGGGACTATGCCGGAGCAGCATTGCAAAATGATTTGGGAATGAGGATTGATTATTTATTGTTGTCGCCTGATGCAGCAGACAGATTGAACAATTGTGAAGTTGATAAATCGCCGCGTTTGGGGATAAAACCGTCAGACCATACTATCTTGAAAGCAGAATTAGAATAAATGACTAAAAAGAAATCGTCAAAAAATTGTGAGAAAACGTTGACACTGACGGTGACAGGGTGTGGTAGTCATGGCGATTTAATTGCACTACCCCATAAGGGAAAAGAAAAGTTTTATGTGGTAGGAAGTCGACGTTTGAAATTGGATATTGGTGATGAATTTGTCGGTACGGTTTATAAAAACAGTGGCGAGATGTGGGTTAAACCAATTGCTAAAACTAAAAATGCAGCTCCGCAAAATGTTGAAGTTTTATATGGTATTGTTGATAAACGAGGTTCTCGTTACTTTTTGAAAGCTTCCGAAAAAAATCAGCACGCAGATTATTTATTGACGGATATAAATAAGGCCAAAAATGGTGATTATGTTCGTGTTGAGTTAATCGGTAACGGGCGCTTTAAAGAAGCAAACGTTGTTAAAAATTTTGGTCCGTTTGATTTGAATAAAGCTACGGCAACGCTTGTACTTGAGAAATATGATATTCCTTATTTATGGAATAAAAAAATTGAAAAAGAAATCAACAATCTTCCGTGCTTTAAGACAGATGCAAGAGTTGATTTGACAAATGTGCCATTGGTAACAATTGATGGTGATGATTCAAAAGATTTTGATGATGCAATATGGGCGGAAGAAACTGCGGTTGGTTTTAATTTGATTGTGGCGATTGCTGATGTGTGCTTTTATGTTCAGGCGGGAACAGAAATTGATCGAGAGGCCTATAAGCGTGGAAATTCCGTTTATTTGCCTAATATGGTTGTACCGATGTTGCCGGAAAAATTATCAAATGATTTATGTTCGTTGATGCCGGAAAAGCGAAGAGCCGCGATTGTTTGTTTTTTGAGCATAGATAAAAATGGGCGAATGATAAGTTATGATTTTGCCCGTGCAATTATTCGTTCAGCAGCAAGATTAACCTATAATCAGGTACAAAAAGTTATAGATGGTGAAAAGACGGCTTTTTTGAATAAAATTATTACACCGATTTATGCTGCATATAAGGCGTTGAGTAAAGAACGTTGCAGGCGCGGGGCTTTAGAGTTGGAAACTGATGAAATTAAAATAAAAGTTGATAAAAACGCTAAAGTATTATCTGTATGTGCTGAAAAAACTTTGGAAAGTCATAAGATTATTGAAGAATTTATGGTGATTGCCAATAATGCGGCCGCATTGGCTTTGAAAAAGAGTAAATTGCCGACAATGTTTCGAATACACGATTGTCCACGTGAAGAAAAATTGGAAGAGATTAAGCCGCTATTGGAAGGATTGCAGATGAGTTTGCCGGATGCACCGGCTTTGAAGCCATATCATTTCAATAAGCTGATTGAGGCTTGTAAAAAAGAGGGTTATTCGGCAGGTATTGCAGAAATGGTATTGCGGATGCAATGTCAGGCTCAATATAGTCCTAGAAATATCGGACACTTTGGTTTGGGGTTAAGTGATTATGTTCATTTTACTTCGCCAATTCGCCGTTATGCTGATTTATTGATTCATCGCGCATTAGTTAAGGCTTACGGATGGCAAGAAGGTGGAGCTTTGACAGATGACATGACTGTGTCAAAATTTGAAGAAAAGGCAACTCATTTGTCTGATACCGAACGTCGAGCCGTTAATGCCGAACGTGATATAACCGCACGTTTTATATCGGCTTATTTAGAGCCAGCAGTCGGTGAAATTTTTGATGTGGAGATTTCCGGAATATCGACGGTGGGAATTTTTGTACGCTTATCCGCAATGGGAGCAGAAGGTCTGATTCCAATGGGATCTTTGCCGAATGATAATTATGATTTGAAAACAGGGAATATGCTATTGGAAGGACAACGTATCGGTTTGACGTTTAGTTTAGGGGAAGTAATTAAAGCGCGTTTGCTTGAAGCATCGCCGATTACCGGTGGTTTGATCTTCAAATATATTGATGATGAGGATGGAGAAGAATATGCTGAGAAAAGCGGTGGTAAGCATATATTAATGCGAAGAGATAAAAGCAATAAAAAATCTTTGATTAAGATAAAAAAGAAATTAAAAGGAAAGAAAAAATGCGTAAAGAAATAATCGTGTTTTTATTTTTTTTATTGGTTGGTGGCAAAGTATGTGCGATTGAAGAAAATAGCTTTTCAATTTTATATACTCAAATTCCCGAACAATATGTCGAAAATATATCGCCGGAAGATGTTGCCGTTAAGGTTCTTAAAGGGATAACCGTGCTTGATAAGCAATTACGTGTCGGCGATGATGATGATAAAATCAGTTTATATTATCGCGGAAGATTGCAAAAGGTTTTGCATAAGCCGGCGGATAAAAACAATGTTGCCGGATGGGTTGATTTGAGTAGTGAATTAACAGATATTGCGTTAGAAAAATCTATTGTGGCACAGCAATATGATTTTGAAATGATTGATAGAATGATGGGAGAGGCTGTCAAAAACTTAGACGGAGACAGCAAATATTATGCCAGTATAGATGATTGGAAAAGTGAACGTCCAAAACACAAACGAAATTTTGGTAGTCGTATGGAAGGAAAAAATCTTTATCTTAAAATTGTTGTTTTTAATAATTTTACAATTTCTGAGATTGAAAAAGCTGTACGTGAATATCCTGATTTTGCCGGTGTTATATTGGATTTACGGGGTAATTCCGGTGGTATGTTGGGAGAAGCTATTAAAACGGCCGATTTGTTTTTGGATGAGGCAATTATTGTGTCGTCCAAAGGGCGGGACGAAGATAGTTTGACTTATTATACAGCTAAAGAGGGAGATATTATTGAAGGTAAACCCATGGTGGTTTTGGTTGACGGACAAACGGCTTCGGCGGCAGAAGTTTTGGCGGTGGCTTTGCAAGAGCAAGGAAGAGCCAAAATTGTCGGAACCAAAACTTGGGGTAAAGGCAGTATTCAGAATCTGATAAATATGCCGAGTGGTGGTGTATTATCTTTGACAAATTCGTATTTTTATACACCTTCGGGATATAAATTGCATCGTAGAGGAATTATTCCTGATGTATGCACTTTTGAGATGCCGGAAAGTAAAGACATCAATAATTTATTGGCAATTGGAAAAGTTCATGATTGTAAAAGCGAATCGCGTGAAGATACAGAATTGGAGCTGAAAGTGGCAATCAGTTTGCTAAATTTATAAAAAATATTTAGATTCTAGTTGACAGCCTACAAAAAAAATGTATAGTACGCCTAAATGTTGTGAATCTTAAATTTTAAAAGAAGAGTATAAAACAATGGCAAAAGCAATTAAAGTAAAAGTAAAATTGGAAAGTACTGCCGGTACAGGTACATTTTATTTGGCGGAGAAAAATCCGAGAACTCATCCTGAGAAATTGACTTTGAAAAAATATGATAAAAAGTCAAAAAAACATGAAGAGTTTGTTGAGAAGAAGTTGAAGTAATCTTCAAGCGCAATAAAATAAAACCGGCTGATAAGAGGCCGGTTTTTTTTGTTGTTGCAGTATATGGCTTATCTTATTTTTCCAAGGGGTGTGCATTGTGATATTCTTTTTGCAGAGTTTCGATTTGCACATCAGTATAGCGCTGGGTTGTCGAGAGGGACGCATGACCCAATAATTCTTGAATAGCGCGTAAATTTGTTCCCTCAGCTAAAAGGTGTGTCGCGAAAGAATGGCGAAGAGCATGGGGAGTCAATGTATCAGGAAGGCCCAAATAAGCCCGTATTTTTTCCAAAGTTCGTTGCACAATGCGCGGACTTAAACGCTCGCCTCTTGCGCCTAGAAAAAGTGGTTCGCCATTTTTTATATCATAGGGGCAGGCCGACAGGTAGGCATTTATTTTTTCAATAACAACAGGCAGTATCGGAACAAGGCGTTCTTTATTGCCTTTACCTTTGATTCGTAGGAAATCGTTATGATTTATATCACCGCGATTGATTGACAGGGCTTCAGAAATTCGCAAACCGCATCCGTAAAGTATTGTAAAAATGGCGACATCTCTAAGCCCTTGCCATTCTTTTTTGGCAAAATTTCCCGCCACATCCAGCACTTCAAAAGTTTGATTTACATCCAGTGCTTTGGGTAGTGTTTTAGGCAGGCGCGGTGATGAAAGGATACTGATAGCGCTATTATTTATGATGTTTTGTCGGGAAAGATATTTATAAAAATTTCGTAATGTTGATAATTCTCTTGCTATAGATGTTTTTTTTAGATGTTTATCTGCTCTGGTACTTAAAAAAGCACGAAAAACACGAATTTCAAGTTGTTCTAAATTTGCAAGAGTCGGTATGTTTCTTTGGTAATCATTTAAGAAATCAAAAAAGAAATATAAATCGCGTGAATAAGCATCGACCGTATGTTGAGAATAACGACGTTCGGTACGCAACCATTTCTGCCAACGGTGTATTTGTTCAATAACATCGGCAGATGCTTTATATCTGATTTCTGCTTTCATGCCTTTATTATAAATTGATTTGGTTAAAACTTGTTGAACACAAAGTTTTTTGTGGGGATTTTTGATTGTTTGCAGTTTTATTTTGCGGGTTCTGCTGTATGATTGACAATAAAGGAGAATATGATGATTGTCGGTGTTTTGTTACCGTTGCCGTTTAATGAGCCATTTGATTATCAAATTGACGATGATGTTCAGCTCGGAGAAATTGTTCGCGTGCCTTTCGGGCGGGAGATGCAAATAGGCGTAGTTTGGAAAAAGGGCAAAAGTTGTAAATTGGATGACAGTAAAATAAAATCGGTAATTGAAAGAATTAATTTGCCGCCATTACGCGTTGAATTAATGAAATTTATTGAGTTTGTCGGTTCTTATAATATGGCGTTTGTCGGTTTGGTTTTGCGCATGGTTTTGAGTGTAAGACAGGTGTTTGACAATCCAAAAATGTCTGTACTTTATGAACTTTCGGGTAAAACTTTGGCAGAAGCAAAACTTAAAAATTCTGATGCGCGTTGGCGAGTTATGGAATTTTTGAAAACAGCACCATTTAATCGTCGAGATATTGCTGCCGGAGCCGGTGTCGGGCAAAGTGTTATTAAAGCGATGATTGATGCAGAGGTATTGCGTCCGGTTTGGGTTGAAAATAAACGACAATTTGAATTGCCGATTTCTGATTTTCAAAAAGTTAAACTAACTTCTGAACAGCAGTCGGTAGCTGATGAATTAGTGCGAAAAATCGGAAATGGTTTTCGGGTAACATTGTTAAATGGAGTGACCGGTTCAGGTAAAACAGAAGTTTATTTTGAGGCTGTGGCAGAAGCTTTTCGACAGGGAAAGCAAGTGTTGATTATGGTGCCGGAGATAGGTTTGACTTCGCAATGGTTGGGGCGATTTGAAAAACGTTTTGGTGTAAAACCTGCTAAGTGGCATTCTGCATTGAGTAATAATGAACGTGTTGATACATGGAAAGCGGTTATTCAGGGTGAAGCTAAAGTAATTATAGG
>JAFTLF010000049.1 GCA_017452885.1 Alphaproteobacteria bacterium | reverse complement strand
CTTTAAGCGCAGCATCCATAATACCTGTATGTCCAACCATATCTCCATTAGCATAGTTGCAAATAATCATGTCAAAACGCTTATCTTCAATTGCTTTTACCAATTGTTCGGTTACTTCATAAACGCTCATTTCAGGTTTGAGATCGTATGTTGCAACTTTGGGGCTGGCAATCAAAATTCTTTCTTCGCCGTCAAATTCTTTTTCTTCACCGCCATTAAAGAAAAATGTTACATGGGCATATTTTTCTGTTTCGGCGATTCGAAGCTGAGTTAATCCGTGTTTGGCTGCAACTTCTCCCAAAATATTAGTCAAAGTTTCTGGCGGAAACATGGTATTCATAAAGCGATTGTGATCAACTGAATATTCAGTCATACCGACACTGTCGGATAAAGATACTTTCTTTTTACGAGTAAATCCGTCAAAAGCATCGTCAGCCAAGGCATATAAAATTTCACGAGCGCGATCGGCACGAAAGTTTGCCATCAAAATAGCATCATTGTCTTTTATACCCTGATAATCACCAACGACGGCAGGAATAACAAATTCGTCGGTAACTTTATCGGCATAAGATGCTTTAATGGCTTCGTTGACGGTGTTATAACGTTTACCGCTGGCAAGAACAATATTGTCATAAGCAAGCTCAACACGATCCCAACGTTTATCTCTATCCATAGCATAAAAACGCCCTTCAATTGTCGCCACTTTAACCAAGGGCAAGTCTTTAATGGCGTTTTCAAATTGTGTCAGATATTCTTCGGCAGAAGAAGGCGGAGTATCGCGTCCGTCCAAAAAAGCATGAACCCATGTTTTAATGCCGTTTTGATTCAAAATTTTACACAAAGCAACAATATGTTCTTGCGATGAGTGTACACCGCCAGGGGACATTAAACCCATAACATGAGCAGCATTTCCGTTTGTTTTAAGACTTTCAATCATTTTTAATAAAACAGGATTTTGAGCTAATGATCCGTCTTTGATTGCCAGATCAATTTTAGGCAAATCTTGCATAACAACACGACCTGCGCCAATATTGGTATGACCGACTTCTGAGTTTCCCATTTGACCATCCGGCAAACCAACCGCCAAACCGGAAGTTTCAATCAGGCTGTGTGGGCAGGTTTCAAACATACGATGCCAGTTAGGTGTGTGTCCCATTTCAATAGCATTATCTTCTGTTTTGGGTTCTCTATAACCCCAACCGTCCAAAATCATCAGCAATACGGGTTTTTGTGTCATTTTCTTTTTTTCCTCAATCAATAAAAAACTGTTTGGTATTATATATAATTATTCTCAACATAAAAGCACTATTTTGAAATTTTAATTTATAATTTTGCGCCATATTTCTGCCGGCAAATTTGCTCCGGATACGCCAATCATCGGTGAATTGTCATCATTTCCTAGCCATACGGCTGCAATTAATTCATTAGTATATCCGACAAACCACGCATCGCGATTGTCTTGGCTGGTTCCGGTTTTTCCGGCCGCAAATTTTCCCAATGCGGCTTTACGTCCGGTTCCGCTGTTAATAACACTTTCTAGCATAGAGGTAAGATTGCGGACATTTTCTTTGTCAAGAATAGATATTTTGTCAGGAGTTATTCGCTGATACAATTGATAGCCGTCGCGAGTATAAATTTCTTCAATACCATAAGGATAAACGGCAAAACCTTTGTTTGCCAAAGAAGCATAAGCAGCGGCCATATCAATAACTTTTACTTCCATTGTTCCTAATGCAAGAGAAGGGGAGTTTTGTAAAGGTGTGGTAATACCCATTCTTCGGGCATTGCGAATAATATCTTTTATAGACAGCTGTTCTGCCAAATTTATTGTTGCCAAATTGAGTGATTTTGCTAATGCGTGACGCAAAGTAACATCCCCATAATATTTTTTGTCAGCATTTTCCGGTTTCCACCCCTTAATTGATAAGGGGGTGTCTTTAATAATGCTGTCAGGTTTATAGCCCTTTTGAAGAGCGGTAATATAAACAAAAGGTTTGAATGCGGATCCCGGTTGGCGGAGAGCTTGAACAGCGCGATTAAACTGGCTTTTATTGTAATTAATGCCACCAACCATGGCTTTTATTGCGCCATATTTATCCAATATAACTACCGCTCCTTGAGAAACATTCTTATTTTTATTGTAGGCAATGGTTTCTTCCAATATTTTAGAGGCTCTTTCTTGCAGATTTTGATCAAGAGTTGTTAAAACATAAATATCATTATCACGTTCGCCTATATAGTCGTTAACCTGTGCATAAATCCAATCAGCAAAATAGGCTCCGTCATGAACCTTGGTGTTTTTTTCTTTTCCGAGAGGCATATTAAGCACTTTTTGATAGTCAGATTGGCTCAGTAAACCATGTTCCAACATAATTTTCAGCACAACTTTCGCTCGCTCAACTGCTCGTTCTGTTGAAGCAATTGGATTGTAACGTGATGGAGCTTTGAGCATTCCGGCAATAACAGCGGCTTCTTTAATGTTAATATCACGGGATGTCTTTTGAAAATATTTTTGGCTTGCTGCTTCAATGCCGTAAGTTCCTGCCCCAAGATAAACTCGATTAAGATAGAGGGTTAAAATTTGTTCCTTACTGAATTTGTATTCAAGCCAAAAGGCAATCATAAGCTCTTGCACTTTGCGACGAATGCTTTTTTGAGGTGTCAAAAATAAATTTTTTGCAACTTGCTGGGTTATTGTGCTGCCTCCTTGGGCATAGCGTCCTGCAAAAATATTGGTTAACATGGCGCGAGTGAATGATATTATATCAAAGCCAAAATGTTGATAAAAACGACGATCTTCGGTGTAGACAATAGCATCAACAACATATTGCGGCAATTCTTCAGAACGGACAACTTCCGAATAAATGGTTCCATAACTCTGAATTTCATTGCCGTTGTTTGCAATAATAGTTGTTGATGGTAGTCGCGTCCGGTTTATAGCCTCTGACATATTCGGTATTGTCAATGCGCAATAGGCTAAATAAGTTAATAAAGTTATCACCAGACAACCAATAAATTTAAGGATTCTGATGCGATTCTTAACTCTTTGTTTTGACTCTCTTTTTTTAGTGCTTTTTCTTCTTTTTTGAGGTTTTCTCACGAGTCCGTCCTTTTTCTGCCTTGCCACGATTCATAAAATATTCTACAACTTAAACATTATAATAACGCAAATAGGTTAAGGAAGATTTTATGAGCAACATTTCAGTTTCGGTCAGCGACAGTTTGAATGCCAAATTAGCACTTGTTGCTCAAAAAAGTGGCAAATCTGTTGATGAGTGTATAGCCTTGGCTATTCGTGATTATATTGAAAATTATGAAGACGTTTACAAAACAGATATTTGCGCAGTTGACAATTTAGAGCGTAGCTTCTTTTTATCTATTGGTGAATAAAATTTTATCGTTTATATTGGTTGCAGTTTTAAACATTAGTCTGGAGTTGTCTGATGTCTCAAAAAATATGTCTTATTGATGGTTCTGGATATATTTTTCGGGCTTTTTATGCTTTGCCGCCGCTAAATGCTCCGGATGGAACGCCGGTTAATGCGGTATTTGGTTTTACTAATATGTTTATGCGCCTAACAACTAAAATCAAATGTGATTATTGTTTGGTTTTGTTTGATGCTAAACGTCGTAATTTTCGCAATGACATTTTTCCCGATTATAAAGCTACTCGTAAAGAAACTCCCGAAGAGCTTATTCCTCAATTCCCTCTCATTCGCAAAGCGGTAGATGCGCTTAATCTTCATTATCTGGAAATGGAGGGATTTGAAGCTGATGATTTGATAGCCAGTTATGCAAATGTGGCATTATCTCAGGGGGTAGAGGTTGTGGTTGTTTCCGGGGATAAAGATTTGATGCAGTTAATTCGTCCCGGTGTTGAGTTTTATGACCCGATGAAAGATAAGTTTTTTACGCCCGAAGATGTAAAAGAAAAGTTTGGTGTTTATCCGAATAAAGTTGTTGATGTTCAGGCTCTTTCCGGAGATAGTATTGATAACATTCCTGGTGTGCCGGGGATTGGTCCCAAAACGGCAGCTCAGTTAGTTAATGAATATGGTAGTCTGGAAAATATTTTACAACGAGCATCCGAGATTAAGCAGGAAAAACGTCGCCAACTATTGATAGAACATGCTGAGGATGCAAGAACTTCTTTGCAATTAGTGACATTAAAAGATGATATTAATGTTCCTGTAGATTTGACCAATTACAAATGCGCGGCACCCTCATTGGATGTTGTAATTAATTTTATTAATACATATGGTTTTAATTCTCTCAAAGCAAAGGCTGAACGTTGGGTTGCTGAACGATGTTCAAGCGTGCCTGTGCAAGATGCTAACACTGTATTTAAAGTAGTGAAAAAAAACTATTTTACAGTTACATCAGAGGCGCAGCTGCAGGAGTGGTTGGATAAATTTTTTGATTCTCGCAAAATTGCTATTGATATTATCGCTAATGGGGCTAATCCCGTGTTTGATTCTATTCGGGGTGTTTCTTTGTCCGTAGCTCCGGGAGAAGCGTGCTATATTCCGTTAACTACAAAAGGTGAAATTTCTGATAACTTTGATTTGTTTTCACAGCCTTCCGTAAATGGGAGATTGTCCGTAGAAGCTGTCGGGCGTATACTTAAGCCGTTGTTAACTGGA
This sequence comes from Alphaproteobacteria bacterium, assembly GCA_017452885.1. Taxonomy (GTDB): domain Bacteria; phylum Pseudomonadota; class Alphaproteobacteria; order RF32; family CAG-239; genus CAZU01. The sequence continues at coordinate 19,631 of JAFTLF010000049.1, read as the reverse complement.
AAGTCTGTACTTAAAATAGCACATAACATGAAGAATGTTATACATTTTATATCCCAAGCAATAGGAGATGATATTGAAATACTTCCTATTGATGATGTTGCTGTTATGTCATACGATTTATATAGTTCAGAACATTCGCATGGAATAGAAGAATTAAGCAGTTTGTATTTGAAGGAAGAATTGCCTCGGTTAGAAAGTTTAATAGGAACAGGTAAAAACAAAATTGATTTTTCGGCGATAGATATAGAAAAAGCAACTAATTACATGGCATCGCGCGCTGATTACATATTGCGATTGTGGTCGATAATGAAACCTATGCTTCTGTCAGAGCGTAAAACGGCAATATATGAAAATTTTGATCGTCATCTGATTTCTGTTTTATATGCGATGGAAAAAAGGGGGGTATTGGTAAATGCCAGAGCTTTACAAGAGTTAAGCGTTTATTTTGATGAGCTTTTGCACGAATATGAAAAAGATATTTTTGCTCTTTCCGGAGAAGATTTTAATATCGGTTCTCCTAAGCAAATTGGCGAAATATTGTTTGGTAAACTTGGTTACAAGGGCAAAAAAAGCCCGTCAGGAGCGTGGCAGACAGGGGCTGATATTCTGGAGAATTTGGCTGAAAACGGTGTCGAACTTGCTCAAAAGATTTTAGATTGGCGTGAGATTAGTAAGCTCAAATCTACGTATACGGACGCATTATTTCTGCAGCTTGATAAAGAAAGTCGCATTCACACAACATATTCGCAGATTGTTGCTAATACCGGTCGCCTTGCGTCAAATAATCCTAATCTACAAAATATTCCGATACGAAGTAAAGAAGGGCAAAAAATCAGAGCCTGTTTTATTGCTAAACCAGGACACAAATTAATATCTTCTGACTATTCTCAGGTTGAATTACGGTTATTGGCTAGTGTAGCAAATGTAAAAAAACTCAAAGAAGCTTTTGCTGTTGGAATAGATGTTCATACAGCCACGGCTTCACACGTGTTTGGAGTATCTCCGGATAAGGTTGATGCCAATTTGCGTCGTCATGCTAAAGCAATTAATTTTGGTATTGTTTATGGCATATCTCCGTATGGTTTGGCTAAGCAAATTAATGTTGATGCTGCAAAAGCCAAAGCTTATATTGACGCTTATTTTGCTCAAATGCCGGAAATTAAACATTATATGGACGAAACAATAAAGTTTGCCCATGCTCATGATTATGTTTTGACCCCATTTGGTCGTAAATGCTCAATATTGGGAATTAATGATTCTAATAAACGTCTGGTGGCTAATGCAGAGCGTGCGGCAATAAATGCGCCAATACAAGGAGGTGCGGCAGATATAATTAAATTGGCAATGATAAAGATTGAAAATGAATTGAAAAGGCAAGGGTTAAAGACGCGTATGCTTCTTCAGGTACACGATGAATTGGTTTTTGAGGCTCCTGATGACGAAGTTAAAAAAGCTGCAGAACTGATAAAAGATATTATGGAGAATATTGTAACATTTGACGTTCCGTTTAAATCAGAAGTCGGCATAGGCAACAATTGGGCTGAGGCACATTGATTCTGCACAACAAGCCCGAGCCGAGCAGGTCGCGGGCAAGAAAGGGGAGTGGTCAGTTCTTGACACAAACAAGGATTTCTTCCTACTTTAAATTCCCCTGATTCTAAACTTTCTTAGACACAAGACTTTGTTGCTAGACACATCACAACAAAATCAACAAAGTTATAATATTCGTGCACTTATGATATTGAACATTGGTGGCATCTAAAATAATTTTTTCAAAGCTTTGACGGGCGATCTGCAGAATCGCTTTATGTGAGGATTCTAAACAATAAAAGTTAATGGAAAGTTACCGATTCCCATTAGGTATTTTGCCGATTCCCTGCAAACGTAGGCTTGGATTCGGTTTGCGAGTATAAAAAATTTTTTTAACAATATTTTTTTTGCATAAAAAACTGAGCAAAACTATGTATAAAACACGAAATTTGCTTGGTAATTTGTAGCGACTGTTGTATATTCTACAATAACAAAATACTTAGAGAATAAAAGAGGAAAACGGAATTATGAGTGAAATGACTGCTGAAGAAAATTTAGCGCAAGAAAATGAATATGGAGCCGACTCGATTAAGGTTTTAAAAGGGCTTGATGCTGTGCGCAAACGCCCGGGAATGTATATCGGTGATACGGATGATGGGTCAGGTCTGCACCATATGATTTATGAAGTTTTAGACAATGCGATTGATGAGGCTTTGGCAGGATATTGCGATAAAACGGAAATTATTCTTAATCCGGACGGTTCTGCTACTATCCGAGATAATGGCCGAGGTATTCCTGTTGGTATGCACAAAGAAGAAGGAGTGTCAGCCGCAGAAGTTATTATGACGGAGTTGCACTCTGGCGGTAAGTTTGATAATAACTCATACAAAGTTTCCGGTGGTTTGCACGGTGTTGGTGTTTCGGTGGTAAATGCTTTGTCGACATGGCTCAAGTTACGCATTTGGCGTGAAGGGCATGAACACTTCTGTTCATTTGCCAATGGTAATGTGACAGAACATCTTAAAGTTGTTGGTGATGCTCCCAATAAACACGGTACAGAAGTAACATTTTTGCCTTCTCCGGAAACCTTCACTCAGACGGAATTTAATTTTGAAACATTGGAGCGCACTATTCGTGAAAAAGCATTTCTTAACTCTGGTGTTTATCTTAAGTTAATAGACAATCGTGGTGCAGAGCCTAGGGAAGTTGATTTTCATTACGAAGGTGGTTTAAGGGCTTTTGTTAATCATATTAACAAATCCAAGGCTCCGTTGCATGAAGAAGTTATTTCTTTTTGTGGTGAAAAAGATGACATTACTGTAGAGTGTGCTCTGCAATGGACAAATGCTTATAACGAAAGCATGCTTTGTTTTACCAATAATGTTCCGCAAAAAGACGGTGGAACTCACTTGGCCGGTTTTCGTGGTGCATTAACTCGTAGTTTAAACAATTATGTTCAGGAAAACGGTTTGCTGAAAAAAGACAAAGTTGTTCTTACCGGTGATGATATGCGTGAAGGTTTGAGTTGTGTTTTGTCGGTAAAGGTTCCTGATCCTAAGTTTTCTTCTCAAACCAAAGACAAGTTGGTTTCTTCAGAAGTTCGACCGGTAGTTGAAGGGGTTGTTTGCGAAAAACTATCAGAATGGTTGGCGGAACATCCTAATGAAGCACGTGTTATTGTTGGTAAAATTGTTGAGGCAGCCACGGCTCGCGAAGCCGCTCGCAAAGCTCGTGAATTGACACGCCGCAAAGGAGTGTTAGACATTGCATAATTGCCCGGAAAATTAGCAGATTGTCAAGAAAAAGATCCTGCTTTATCAGAAGTATTTATAGTAGAGGGAGATTCTGCTGGAGGTTCTGCTAAACAAGGACGACATCGTCGTAATCAGGCTATCATGCCTCTGCGTGGTAAAATTCTCAATGTTGAACGAGCCCGTTTTGATAAAATGCTTAATTCGGCAGAAATTGGTACAATCATTACAGCTCTTGGTACGGGTATTGGTCGTGATGATTTTAATCCGGACAAATGTCGTTATCACAAAATTATTATCATGGCCGATGCTGATGTCGACGGAAGCCATATTCGTACATTGTTGCTTACTTTCTTCTATCGTCAGATGCCGGAGCTTATTGAGCGTGGTTATGTTTATATTGCTCAACCGCCGTTGTATAAGGTAAAAAAAGGCAATTCTATCATCTACATTAAAAATGAACGCGAAATGGACGATTATCTGATTCGCGGCGGATGTGATGATGCAACATTAGTATTGTCTTCAGGAGAACAAATTGCCGGACAAGATTTAATTGATTTGGTAGAAAAAAATCGTAAAGCACGTTCAATGATTGCCACTTTGAGCAAAAATGTTCCCGAAAAGATTATTGAGCAGATGGCTATTATGGGGGTGTTTGATTCTGAGCTTCTGGGTGATAAAGATAAATTAAATGCCGAATTAACCAAGTTAGCTGTTCGTTTAGATACTCTTGAGGCAGAATATGATCGGGGTTGGAAAGCAGAAGCTTTGGATGACGGTACATTATCGTTTAGTCGCACCTTGCGTGGCGTTACGGAAAAACACATTATTGGCTCTAATATTCTTGACAGTCAAGAAGTTCCGATGCTCAATTCTTTGCGTTCTGTTTTGAATGAAACTTTTGCCAATATAAGCACACTGGTTTCAAAGCAGGGAATTGAAAAACAAATATCTGGACCGGTAACTTTTGTTGACGCTATTATGGCTGCCGGCAAAAAAGGTATTACCATTCAACGTTATAAAGGTTTGGGTGAAATGAATCCCGAGCAATTATGGGAAACAACATTGGATCCTGAAGCTCGTTCATTATTACAAGTTCGCATAGATCGTATGGAAGAAGCGGATGAAACATTTGCTACTTTGATGGGTGATGTTGTCGAACCGCGCAAAGAATTTATTCAGGATAACGCCTTAAATGTTGTAAATTTGGATATTTAATTTTTCAAAACAGCCCCCACAATTAAATTGGGGGCTTTTTATTGAATAATTTAAATACAAAACTTTAAGTAGCGAATATTGTAAGTATATTATATTGACAGCTTTTGCAAACCCAAGCTAAACTTGAATGTCAGTAATTGGAAAATAATGATGAAACAGATTTTTTTGTTATTTCTAACTTTTGCTTTACCGGCACAGGCCGGAGAATGGGCTTTTGATGTGTCTGGAGATGCCAGAGGAGCTTATGGCTATTCTGATGTTTCAGAGCGTTTTGAAAAAAAAGATGATAATAATCATGCCGTTGGCGATGCTGAAATCAATTTTAGTACAGTTTACGATAATGATGATTATTCACTAAGTATTAATCTTGATACTATGATTGGTATTGATAAGGAATTACAAGATTATAATCAAGGACGTTGGGGAGAAGAAGCTTATATTATTGCGGATACTCCATACGGAACATTTCAAAGTGGTCAAATGTATAACGTCGATTATCAATTTTATGACGGAGCTCCGCGCGTTGGTATTTTGCGTAATAATTCCGATATGGTAAATTTTATTAGGAACCCTAATTGGAAACGTAACAATAAAGAAACAAAATTTTCTACATTGAACACCGCTTATATTAACACAGACGGTGTTGCTCTCAAAGCAAACTATATTACGCCGGAATTTTTAGGAACTCGAGCAGGTATCACTTATGTTCCGGATTCTTATAATCGTCGCGGTTTAATAAATAAACATGCAGATTATGCTAAAGATGACGGCTGGATTGGTGCCGTTTATACCGAACAGGATCTTGGTTGGTTGGATATGAACGCCTCTTTTGGCTATGCACAATTTCACAAAGATGATAAAGAGTTTTCAGCCAGTCTGAAATTAAGTCGCGGCAATTGGAGTTTAGGCGGTGGTTGGCGCAAGACTTATATTGATGGTAAAAATAGTCAAATTTCTTCAAATTGGCATTTGCCGGAGTTTTTTGACGGTTATCGCGAAGGAGAGGCCTATGAAATCGGCATAGGATATGAAATAGGACCTTTTCAAAGTGCTTTAAGCTATTTTGATTCTAAGGCTAATGATGCTCGTAATCATGATCGCGTGTGGATGTTATCTAATCAATATCAAATTCACAAAAATATACTACTTTATGCAGCTGCCGCACACGTTGATTTTGCGGGAAGCACCAATAATATTGATGATAATAATCGTGGCTGGGCGTTTGTTGGTGGTGTTGGGTTGACTTTCTAGGAGCTTTTTATGACTAATATATTGTTTATTTCTCAAGATGAAATTTTTAAGAGCGATTTACAAAATCAGATAGAACATCACACGTCTGAATTTGATTTTATTGATGAAAGGGTTACTCCTGATATTTTATTAATCGATGAGGATTTAGAGGCTTTACAAAAATATCATTCTCAAAACCTCAAAGCTCCAACCATTTTTTTAACAGATAATCCTGATGGACTAGAAGATGCTGATAATATAAATCATTTAATCATTAAACCTTTTGAACTTAGTTATTTTTTAGATGAGTTACGCTCGTGTTTGAATATTTATGATAATAGTGAAGAAGGTTTTATTTCGTTTAATCAATACCAGCTGCGTCCTCTTAACAAAGATATTGTCAATTTACGCAATGGTGAAGAAACAAAACTGACCGAAAAAGAAGTTGCGGTTATTAAATATTTATACAAATTTCAGGATCGAATAGTCAGTAAAAATGAACTTTTACAAGATGTTTGGGGATATTCTCCGGACGTAACAACACATACCATAGAAACACATATTTATCGTTTACGTCAAAAAGTTGAACGAGATAATATAGATGCTCAGCTGATTTTAACAGTTGATGGCGGTTATCAGCTTAAGATTTAAAACGGCAAAGCCTTCCTTTTAAGGGAAGGCTTTGCGGTAATAAAATAAATACTTACCAAAATTTCCACCAAGGTTTTTTCCCGCTTTGAGGCTGGTTTTTAGTGCCAAAATAGCGGTCACAGTTTGCATCGTCGACATCTTTAGTGTTTACATCATCAATTTTCGACTCTTCGCTAGATTCTTGCGTTGGCTCTGGATTTGGAGCAACATATTCTTTTGGTTCATATTGAAGCAACCAAGAATTGTTGTTTGACTCAAGCCAAATCAGATTGTCGATACGGACATTCCCGTCAATATCTTCAAATTTACAACCGGAACCGAGTAAGAAAGGTTTTCCATCCTTAAAACCATACAGTTCATAAACATTGCTCAGCTCATTATGTTTGAGATAAGCATTATGGAATTGTATCTCGGTTTTTGTACGGATAAGTTCTTTAAACAACTCTCCGTTGCGCTGAAAAAAGATTCGCAAATCATTTGTTCGGTCTTTGACAGAGTAAAACACATCTTTAATTTCATCAGGCTCGTAATATCTACCTCCGTTACTGAAAATGCGCAACTTTCCTGCTTCTGTTTCAAAAAACAATTCGTCGTCAATTTCAAAATACGAAATAAAATTGAAAAAGCACAGATCTTCATCACAAGTATAGGCGGCTTGCTTCTTTCCCTCTTCTTCATTAATAAAAAAACAGGTATTTGTTTTAATGCCGAGTTTAATAATTTTATTCTCTTCAAACAGGTATGCAAAGTTCAGCTCTACGCCGTTTTCATCATCCTTTTGATAAAGAATAAAACCGTTTTCCTCATAATCAGCATCAAAAGATGTGACTTTTTCTATGATTAAAATCGTATGGTCGGCAAGAGGAATACAAAGGGTAGAAAATTTATCTTCATAATTACTGATAGAATAAAAGTTTTCATACTCCTCGCTGCAATCTCCAAACGCAACAATTTCTTGTTCGCCGGTCTTTTCATCTTTCTTAAACAGAACGCACTTGTTCTCCAATTCATAATGTTTCATAATTTCAAGTTAATTAAGTTTGACATATCTATAAATAAATATGTCGGCACGATAACAAAGTGTGTATACCTTGTAAAGTTTTTATTTAAATAATGATTAAAGCTTGATTTCAGTCATTACCGGAACATGATCCGATGGTCGAGCGCATAAACGTAGCTCTTTAATTATTGTCGAATTGATTACACGATTACTTAGATTGGGCGTTACCCAGATATGATCAAGTCGTCGTCCTTTGTCATTTTCTTGCCATTTAGGATTACGATAACTCCACAATGAATAAATTTTTTGCGGTTCCGGATAAAATTTACGTATAGCATCTACAAAATCAAGAGATTTAAATAGTCTGTCAAGTCGTCCGGTTTCTAAAGGTGTGTGGCAAACAACCTTAAGCAACTGTTTGTGATTCCAAACATCGCATTCTAAAGGAGCAACGTTAAAATCACCACATAGTAACATTTTTTTGTTTTGCAATTCATTTTTATGTTGCTCAAAATATTCAGATATATCATCCATAAAACATAATTTGTGAGCAAAAGACAAATTTTCAATAGGATCAGGTATATCTCCCCCGGCTGGAATATAGATATTGTTTATTTCAATATCATCAAAAACAGTTGCTTTTATATGTCTGGCATCTCTTTTTCCAACCCAATCTCGCTGTTCAATGTTTTTCAACGGATGTTTTGAAATAATAGCCACGCCATTATATCCGGCCATTCCATATAATCCGATATGTTCAAATCCTAATCGGCGTATTTCTTCAAAAGGAAAATCCTCTTCTTTTGCCTTAACTTCTTGCAAACAAATAACATCAGGATTTACCAACCGGCATAACAATTCTAATGGAGTAAGGCGAATACGGATTGAGTTAACATTCCAAGTAACAAGCTTAAAAGAGTTCATGCTTATTTCTTCTTTTTATAATTATTTTTTTTATTTTTTTTGAATTTGAAGATATTATCATCAAGAGGAGTGTCTTTTTTTGCATCATATAAAGATACGGCAACTTCCACGCTTTGCGGATCAACAATTTTCCATTGTTTTAGTTCCATCGGGCTGTTTGAAAAAACCAACGTAATAGGGCCTAAATCTCCTTTATCGGCATAATCTAATGTGATTGATGTTGAACCAGCATCTTGATAAAAGTCAGTAATTTTGATTTTTTTACCATCAATTTTAATGTCGTTAGCTAAAATCAGACTAGCGGGAATATCGTCGTAGTTAATATGAGTTACCTGATCAAGGTCAAGATCATTATAAACAATAAAATCTCCATCCCCGACAATCAATACATTAGTTGGGTTGGCATATTCCATACGAATTTTATTGGGTTTGCTGATAAACAGACGACCTTCGGCTGTTGCACCGTTGCTAGCCATTTGCACGAATGTCGCTTCCATACTTTTGATATTATTCAAATAATCTTCAATTTTGCGGATATTTTCGGCATTTTGGGCATTAGCAACCGAACTCCACAATAAAAATCCCAGTAAAAAAGCAATCTGTTTTGTCATTTTACACCTGATTTGTTTATTGATTTCAAATATAATATAATCAATAAAACAAATTAGTAAATACAAAGATACCCCTTGTTAAGCTTAAAATTGACAAGGGGTATCTGTTAAATTAACTAGTAACTTCTTGAGCAGCCGCAACCACCGGATTTTGAAGTCGTTTCGCTATCTTTTTCACCAGCTTTTTCCGAGCCAAAAGAGCTATTGCTGTTTTCGCCGCCGGCTGAAGACATTCTTTCACGTCTTGATTTGCGGGAAGAACTATCTCTCATATCATTACACATAATTGAAATCTCCTTAAATTATATGACACTTTATGCACTGTTGTGGCAGTGCAACATCAAAGAATTTAAGATGTTTAAGCTTAAAAACAATAGAACCTAGTCTTAAGTATTGCGGGCTTTGAAAATACCGTTTTCAAAACCTTGAATAGAAGAATTATGCTCAGCCATTTCCAGACGCTTACAAGCCAAAGCGGCATATTCTTTTTCTCGTTCAATGCCAATAAAACGTCTGCCGAGTTTTTTAGCTGTTACAGCAGTGGTTCCTGAACCCACAAAAGGATCAAAAATCAGATCATCAGGATTAGACGAAGCCAAAATCAGCTTAGCAATAAGTTTTTCCGGTTTTTGGGTTGGATGATTGGTATTTTCACTCATCGACCAAAATGGAATGGAAATATCTGTCCAGATGTTGGAAGGATAGGTAAGGCGCATCTTTTCATTATTAACTTCAAGCCAGTCTTTGGGTTTGCCGTTAGTATCGCGATATGGAGCTAATACCGGTCTTTGTATTTTTACAGCTTCGGTATTAAAAGTATAATAGGGACTTTTTGTAAAAAACCAAATATCTTCCAGACAGTTTTTCCAATTATTTTTTGCTCCTCGCCCTTTTTCTCTTTCCCATGAAATACGATTTTGCAGAATAAAATATTTGCCGGCAATTTCAGGAATGGCGATTGATGTTTTCCAGTCAGAACAAATGTAAATTGAGGCATTTTCTTTGAGCAACGGTACCGTCAAGGATAACCAATCATCAAGCCATTTTTTATATTCTTCAAAATTACGTTGCCGAAAAATATTTTGCCCAAATGTTTTAGTCAAATTATAAGGAGGGTCAACAATCATTAAATCAACACAATTTGGAGCCAGTTTAGGCATAATCTTAAAACTGTCTCCGTGAATAATTTTATTGATTGTTTCTTCAAGAGTATATTTTTTTTGATTACCTACGGCCATAGCCGCATAATGAGTAATCTCTTGTGCGCTAAGCTCAATTGTTCTGTTGCGAGAAGCTTTGCAATGCTTGGGCAAATTAATCTTCCCCAAACTTATTATTAAGAAGATTTTCCAAGGCTTCCATAGCTTGCAATCCTTGTTTGCCTGAAGTTGTAACTTTTATGGTTGTTCCTTTTGATGCAGCAAGCATCATCAGTCCCATAATCGAACAACCGCTGACAGTTTGTCCGATTCGCTCAACTTCTACATCTGCATCAAAAGGTTCAAGAGTCTTAACAAACGCAGCAGCAGCTCGAGCGTGCAAACCTTTTTTGTTTTTTATTTCAAGTTCTTTGGTATAGGTTTCACTCATTTTCTAAAGTCCTAACAATTGTGATGCCACGTTAATATATTTTTTGCCGGCTTCTTGCGCTCCTTCAACTGTGCCGCGCAAATCTTTTTCTTTGCGCAAGGAGGCAATTTTAATAAGCATTGGTAAATTCATTCCCGCAATAATTTCTACTTTGGCTCGATCCATAATTGATATTGCCAGATTTGAAGGAGTACCGCCAAACATATCGGTCAAAACAACTACGCCGGATCCATCATCGACAGCTTCAACTTTTTTCAAAATTTCGGAACGGCGCATTTCCATGTCATCTTCCGGACCGATACATACGGGTTCAACTTGTGCCTGCTTACCTACAACATGTTGCATTGCCGAAATAAATTCGTTGGCCAGATTACCATGTGTAACCAATACTAAACCAATCATCTTTTCATCCTTATTTTACGGTCGAACCATTAGACCAGATTTTGACAGCACCAAAGGTTTCTAACAACTCATCACGGCTTTTTGCTTTCACAATTTCATCAGCACGAGTCTGATTTCCTTCAAAAACGATTTCTTCAACATTTTCAACGGGAACAGCATAAACACGCTCAACCATTTTACCTTTGAGCTCCACAATCATTACAAATTCGGACTCTGCCAAAGGAGCTACGGTTTCTTCATGAATATCATCCAGACGAACAGCTAAATGCGGATCTCTTTTTAATAGTGCAGTTTGTTTGCCGTCAAACTCCAAAACCGGATTATTTGGAAGACCATCGCGAGCATCAATAAAAATAGCTAACTCACCATACTTATTTTCGATTATTTCATAAAAATCCTGTTTTTCAATTAGGGTGTAATATTGTGTTTCCATTCCTTTAGGGCCTTTTTGTTGAGTAATTTTTAAATCTATGTTATTACAATAATCGAAAAGTGTCAATTTTGAGTTAAAGCAATGGAAAAAACGGCTATAAAATTTATCTGGCATTATGTCAAGATTTTCAAATGGTTCTTCTTATTTATGCTTTTGTGTCTGATTATCGGGCAGATTTGTCGCCAGTTCATGCCATGGTGTTTGGCCCGTCTTTATGAAGTGGTTTCAACATCTTCTGCTTCGCCATATTTATGGTCGACAATTTTTGAATATATTATTGCTGCTTTTTCTTTGCAAATGCTTGGCACGGCCATTCCTAACGGTGCGTTTTTTATGGTTGCCAAAATATTGCCTCGTTTACGTACAATGGTTATTCGCGATGTGTTTGATTATGTCAACAAACATTCCATATCTTTTTTTACGGAAGAGATGGCTGGAAATATATCTAACAAAGTTCAGCAAATACAGGCCGGTGTAACAGATTTTGCCAGCCGTTGTATTGACAGTAGTTATAGCTTTTTTTATATGATTATCGGCTTGATTGTCTTAAGTTCTGTCAGTTTATGGATTGCTCCTTTTTTCATATTATGGGCGGTTGCCATCGTTTTAATTGGTTTTTCTCAAGGCAAAAAAATGCACCGCCTATCCAAAGGTGTTAGTGCCGAACAAAGCAGAGCTAATGGCATGATTGTTGATTCTATTGCTAATTACAGCGAGATTAAAAGTTTTGCCAACTTTCATTTTGAGCGACTAAATTTACTTGGTTCGTTGCGTTTGTTGCGCCGTTCTGAAACCAAAGAACAATTAGGGCGTGCTCAGGTTGTTTTTATTCAACATACTACGGTTGTTGTGTCGTTTTTGTTATTTATGCTTTATTCGGCAAAACTTTTTGTTGGCGGACTTATATCTTCAACTGATTTTATCTTTGTAAATAGTTTGTTTATGACCATGAACGGAGCCGTATTTAATATATCGTGGTCGTACAATGAGCTTTCTCGTAATTTTGGTCGTATTAATGCCGCTTTAGATACTTTGGCCTCTGATCCGGAAATTGTCGATTCTCCCAAAGCTCAAAACATAGTTTTTCGTAAAGCAGAAATAACTTTTGAAAATATGGGGTTTGCCTATAAAAATCAAAATCGCATTTTTACAAATTTGAATCTGACTATCAATCCCGGAGAAAAAATCGGTTTGGTCGGTCCTTCCGGCAGTGGCAAATCAACCTTTATCAAGTTGTTGGCTCGTTATTATGATGTAACTGATGGTGCAATAAAAATTAATGGGATAGATATCAGAGATATTCGTCAAGATTCGTTGCATCGAGCGATTGCCGCGATTCCTCAAGATGTATGTTTGTTTAATCGTTCTCTTTATGAAAATATTCGTTATGGTCGAACTTCCGCAACAGAAAAAGAAGTTTATATCGCCGCCCAAAAAGCCGCTGCTGATGAATTTATAAACAAATTTCCTAAGGGCTATCAGACAAAAGTAGGTGACCGTGGAGTTATTCTTTCCGGAGGAGAACGGCAACGAATTGCCATTGCTCGAGCTATTCTAAAAAATGCTCCGATTTTAGTCTTTGATGAAGCAACATCTGCCTTAGATAGTGCAAGTGAGAAATATATTCAAAAATCTTTATCTGCTTTGATGAAAAATAAAACTGTTATTGCTATCGCACATCGACTTTCAACATTGCGTGAAATGGATCGTATTTTGGTTATTGACAACGGCAAAATTATTGAAGAAGGATCGCATCAATCTTTGTTACGCAAAAAAGGAGCTTATTATAAGCTTTATAATATGCAGGCTGATGGTTTTATAAACTATTCTTCAAATAATTGATTGTTATCAATTTGCAAAAAACGAGCGTGTCCGCGCAAACTTTCAAATAAATCGGCATTGGTTGATGTAATCCATGCCTGAACATTAAGGTCTTTAATTTTGGCGATTAACGCCTCTCGTTTAATATCATCCAAATGAGCAACAACCTCATCCAGCAACATAATCGGCGTAAATCCTTTATACAAAGATTGGCATTTGCTTTGAGCCAGAATAATGCTTATGAGTAATGACTTTTGCTCTCCGGTTGAACATAGGTCGGCAGGCATGCCTTTTTTACGATAATAAACTTTAAAATCAGTACGATTTATTCCGTCAACAGTATCGTTATAAAGAACATTGCGTCGCATTTTTTTCAAAAGTTCACGATAATGATCCTCTGCTTCAATAGCCGGCATACTGTCTAATAATTTTTCGATTGTACCGTCAAGCTCAAGTCTTACGCTTGGAAAAACATCATCCGGTTCATGCTCAATAAAAGTATTAAGTCTGGCAATTTGCTCTCGTCTGGCAGCGGCAATTGCCACACCAATAGAGGCCATATTTTCTTCCAATCCCGATAGCCAAAAATTATCGTGTTTTCCATCTTTAAGCAGACGAAACCATTCTTTGTATAAATGATCAAAAGAAGAAATCCGTTTGGCATGTTCCATGTCAAAATCATAAACCAGTCGATCCAAAAAACTGCGTCGGGGCTGGCTTCCGCCGCGAAACAGTCTGTCCATTTGAGGTGTTAGCCAAATTGCTGAAATATAATTACCCAATTCAGCTTGAGAAGATATTTTATTGCCATCTATTTTGACGATTCTTCGCTCAAAAGATCGATTCCCGTCTTCATCGTCACGAACTTCTTTTAGGCACGGCTCAACCGCGGTGGTGATGTCAAAACAATCATCTCCTTTAGCAACTTTGGCTGCAACAGCCCAACAGACGCTAGGATTAAAATCATTATTTTTTTTTATATCTATCCGTTTTATATCTGCCAGACGAGCGCTACGCAAACCCCTTCCTGGTGTCAAAAAAGAAATAGCTTCCAGAATGTTGGTTTTTCCCGCACCATTATCACCGGTAATAACGACCGACTCAGTTCCGGTGTTTATGCGCAAAAACTGATAGTTTCTAAAGTCAGTTAAAGTCAGACGCGTAACGCCTGACTTTTCAACTGTAAAACAATCTAAATTGTATGCCAAATTGTCCATTTTTTCTGTTTTATACCCTCATTGGCATTAGAACATAAATTGCATTAGCGTCGGATGTATCATGAATAACCGACGGTGAAGAACCGTCTGCAAAAGATATACGTACTGATTCTCCTTTAATTTCGCTCAAAATATCAAGCAAATAACGGAAATTATAGCCGATTTCTAAAGATTCGTTTTCATATTTTGCCTCTAAATCTTCAGAAGCGCTACCCAAATCAGGACTGGAAGTGATAATTGTTACTTTATTTGTATTGGTTATTACTTTAATTGCGCGTGTTCTTTCGGCAACAACTGACACACGATCAACCGCAGAAGCTAATTCCTTTACATTAAGTTCCAAATTTTTATCATTGTCAGTAGGAATAACCCGTTCATAATCAGGATAGGTACCATCAATCAATTTTGATGTCAGAGTAACATCAGCAAAAGAAAAACGAACTTTATTTTCTGATATTTCAACTGTTACATTTTCAACAGAATTGTCATCAAGCAATTTTCTGATTTCGGTGATTGTTTTGCGAGGAATAATCACTCCTTTAAGATCTTCCGCGCCTTGTGGTAATGGAGTTTCTACGCAAGCCAAACGATGTCCGTCAGTAGCAACCACGCGCAAAACACTGGAAGCACCTTCTTTTTTTGCATGAATGTATAAACCGTTCAAATAATACCGAGTTTCTTCTGTTGAAACGGCAAATTGAGTGCGATCAATAACATCTTTAAGCTCATCTTTTGCCATAACAAAACTGGTAGGCAATTTGTCGCCGGAAATAACCGGAAAATCTTCGACACCAATAGTGGACAGCGAGAACTTTGAACGTCCTGAAGATATAGTAAGTTGACCTTTTTCATCAGGAAATGTCAGCTCAACTTGTGAGCCGTCAGAGAGCTTGCGCACAATATCATAAAGCATATGAGCCGGAGCTGTGGTAGCACCTGTTTCGGCAATTTTTGCATCGGTAATCTCGGTGATTTCTGTATCCATATCAGTTGCTTTAAAGCTTATACCG
The DNA here is from genome assembly GCA_017452885.1 of Alphaproteobacteria bacterium. GTDB lineage: Bacteria > Pseudomonadota > Alphaproteobacteria > RF32 > CAG-239 > CAZU01. Next base: position 4,243 of record JAFTLF010000049.1, on the reverse strand, counting down.
TCGCCTAAGGCTTCAATGCGAACGTTTGACAGAACCGGAATGGTATTTCTTTTCTCAACAATGCTTTGCACGTGACTGAGTGTTTTTAATAAATTTGCGCGTTCAATAGTAAATTTCATGTTCAATTTCCACTAGTGTTTAAAATTTAAAACGGTTCACCATTAATTTACAGTCGATTCTATCACAAACTTCAAAAAGCAGAAACGCAATCAATGAATCATCAACAACTTTTTTGCTGTTTTTAAAACCCAAAACCGGCAACCAATAGCTTGGTGCCGGCCTTTTTTGGGGTTAATCAATTATGCTTCTAAAGCTCTTCTTAAGGCATCAACATTTTCTGCCAAAGAAACATCTTCAACAATCAGTTCCTCAACCTTACGTACCGCGTGCATAACCGTTGTATGGTCACGATCAAACTTACGACCAATCTCCGGTAATGAGCGGGAGGTCAATTGTTTGGCTAAATACATGGCAATTTGACGTGGACGAGCAACTGTTCTGGCTCTTCTTGATGATTGCATTTCTTTAACAGAGATATTGAAATGCTCTGCAACTTTTTTCTGAATTTCATCGATTGTGGTACGTTTATCAAAAGAACGTAACATATCTTTGAGAACATCCTGAGTCATATCCAGAGTTATTTCTTTATCAGAAAGCAATTGTGAATGTGCAATCACACGACGTAAAGCCCCTTCCAATTCTCGAATATTAGATGTAATTTTTTGAGCTAAAAATTCAGCAACGCGTTCAGGCAATTCAACCCCGAGTTGCTTAGCTTTATTGTTCAGAATTCCCATTCTCAAATCAAAGTCTGTCGGATGGATGTCAGCAACCAAACCGCAACCTAAACGAGATTTAAGGCGAGCTTCGATTCCTTCTAAATCAGCCGGTGATTTATCTGCTGAAATAATAATCTGACGACCTTCCTCTATCAGTGAATTGAAGGTGTAGAAAAATTCTTCTTGAGTAGTGTCTTTGCCCCCCATAAATTGAACGTCATCAACCATCAAAACATCGACAGAACGAAACTGTTCTTTGAAAGCGGTGGTATCTTTATAACGCAAAGCACGCACAAACTTGTACATAAATTTTTCAGCTGAAAGATAAACAATATTGCGGCTTGGGTCTTGTTGCTTAATATGCCATGCAATAGCATGCATCAAATGTGTTTTTCCTAAGCCGACACCAGAGTATAAAAATAGAGGATTGAAAGATATATTTCTGGATTCGGCAACTTTGCGAGCGGCAGCATAAGCAAACTCATTAGTCTTGCCGACAACAAAATTGTCAAAAGTATACTGAGGATTCAAAGGAACAGAAAGAGAGTCGTTAAGAGATCCTTCGTTATTATTGGCAACAACATTATTAATTCCGGATTGATATATATTCTGCGGAGCCGGTGTTGAGGTGATTTTTTTCAACAATGAACGGCAAGTCGGATTGTAAAGACCGTGGGTTTCTTCTTGAACGGCCTGAACAACAAAGTTAACATTCTTAATAGCGGGGTTTGTCTTCTCCCAAATTTTATGAATACGATCGCTATAATGTGTAATAACCCAGTTTCTCATAAAACGTGTCGGAACACAAATGTTCATGACTCCGTCATTGAAAGAGCCGAGCGTAAGAGGTTTTAACCAACTGTCAAAAGCGGTCTCTCCGACCTCGGTTTTTAATTGGCTGCAAATCTGCCCCCATTGATCTTGAACAGAACTGTCATTGTTTATTGCTTCTTCAGCCATTACTACTCCCCAATTTAAATCTAAAATTAAACCCGAGATTAACCTTACATATTTAACCTTTATTTGCTCATCTTAAATTCGGTACTTTATAAAGCAAATTTCCGATTTTCAAAAAGCAATTCCCCAAAAGGTAAAATGCAGTTGTTAACAAACTAATATCTTTTGTCATTCGTTAAGAATAATTACAAAGCAACAATCTTTTTTTCTTAACAAACTCTTAAAGTGATTCGGATGTTATAAGTTATTGAATCGAAAAACAACCTAAAAACGACAGAACATTGCCAGAACATTGCAATTAAATTCCTTGACATAGATTCTCGGCAGAGTCGATAAGTATTGGTGTTTCTAAGCACAAAAAAACACAAACCACATCGTGCCAGAAAAAACATCTGACACAGGGTTTGTGTTTGTAAAAATTTATGAAGCCGAGTATTAGAGGGCTTTAATTTTTTTAGACAAGCGAGATACCGTGCGAGCTGCTGTATTGAGTTTGAATACACCTTTATTAACAGCTTTCATCATTTCGGATTCTGCTGTTTTAAAAGCTGCAGCAGCTTGCTCTTTATTTCCGTTCAGAATTTCTGCTTCTACTTTTTTTACAAAAGTACGAACACGACTTCTACGAGCGCCGTTAATTACGGCTCTCTTATTGTTTCTGACGATTCTGTTTTTTGCCGATTTATGATTGGCCATTTTTCTTATTCCATTTCCATAAAAAGTTAATTACAAGTTTTTAAATGTAATGCTTTATAAACTCTAAGTGCTTCGGAAGTCAACAATAATTTTAGCGCAATAGCTGATTCTCTTATACTTTTTGTTCAAATTGCGCTAAAATTTGCTGAAATTCCGGTGTGTTTAGGCTTAAACGACAACTTTTCGCTTCTAATTCATAACCATTACTAAGATTCATGTTTTCAACCTGAGCGATCGTTTCTTTAGCTTGAATAATTGCCTGATAAGGTAATTTTGAGATTCGCATTGCGATTCTTAATGCTTCGTCTTCAAGATCAATCAGATTTACTACTCTACTGATGAGTCCGCAAGATTCGGCTTCTTCGGCAGAAATAGCTTTTCCGGTTAAAATTGCCTCCATGGTTTTGGCTTTGCCGATAGAGTGTACCAAACGTGTACAACCGCCAAACGATGGAATAAAACCGATACTTACTTCAGGATAACCGAATTGGGCAGATTCCGAAGCAATAATAATATCGCATGCCAAGGCTAAATCACAGCCGATTCCCAAGGCATATCCTGAAACCGCAGCAATTAATGGCTTTGCGCAATGAGCAATTTTAGCAAATTCATCTTTCCACGCCTTAAGAGCAAAACTTTGTTGAGAAACTTCGGCGCTAAGTTCGGCAATATCAATTCCCGAAGCAAAAACATCAGGCTGTCCCTTTATTATTATTGTTCGTATATTGTCATCATATTCCCAAGTTTGTACTTGATATGAAATATCGTTTAGCATTTCGAGATTAATAGCATTGGCCTTATCTGTTCTATTAAGAGTGATAATGCCGATATTGCCATTGGTTTCAACCAAAATATTCGATTCTTCCATGATCTTTCCTTAAATTTTGCTTTTAACAATAAGACGAACAACCAACGGTTTAGAGGATTCGCAAGATATATCCATTACCTCCCCCTCGCGTTCAAAAACAAGCGTTTCACCACGTTTACCTTGATATGTCCAACCGAATTCGGGCAAATTTTTGCTGTAAAATTGCTGTATTTGCTTAAAGTTGAGAGTATCGCTGGTTAATAATGTATCAACCAAGCGACTTTCTTCATTACCAAAGGAAATATTTTCATTGACGGGTTGAATCATCCCCTCAGGCATGGGAACATCTTCCAATCCCTCAATAAAAGCGGCGCTGACCTGAGTAGAAATCAGGCACAATGTCAAAATAAAAAACAGTTTCGTCATTATAGTTTCCTATTCTTGTTTTTGCGGGCAATAAAAACTGGATCGCCCGGCGATAACAACTTTGCGGATTCCTCCGGTTTTGTTTATATCGCAAGTACAATGAGGACATTTTTGCCCAGTTTTGTTATAAACACAATGTAAATTTTGAAAATACCCCAGACTTCCGTCCGGTTTTACGTAATCTCGTAAAGTTGAACCGCCTGCGGCAATGGCTTTTTTCAGTGTTTTTTGGATTTCTTTAATTAATATTTTGCATTCATCTTTGGAAATTTTATTTGAGGCGCGCATTGGAGAAATTCCGGAACCAAACAATGCCTCGGAAGCATAGATATTGCCGATTCCAACAATAATTTCCTGATCTAACAAAGCCGCTTTAATCGAAATTTTCTTTTTTTGCAACTTATCAAAAAGATAATCCGGAGTTAGTTTTTCATCAAAGGGTTCCGGTCCCATCTTTGCAAACAAAGAATGCTCGTTTAATTTTTTAGTTTCTGCATATGTAAACATTCCAAACCTTAGAGCATCATTATAGATTAAATAGCCGTTTGAGGTGCGAATAATTACATGATCATGTTTG
>JAFTLF010000048.1 GCA_017452885.1 Alphaproteobacteria bacterium | reverse complement strand
ATTGGCAATTAACTCTTTGTCTTTGGCTTCACAGGCTTCTCAGTCAGTATTGAAATTGTTCTAATTTTAATAAGACAAACAGTCATAAGGCAGTCCCGATTTATTTCGGGACTGCTTTTTTTGATCATATTGTCAAGGTTCGCTACCGCTCCCGCCCGAGTGTAACTCGCCATACGTGTTATCATTATGTTTATAAAAAATGACAGAAAGTCATCCTAAAAAGACTAAAACAGCCCTATAAAGACAGTATAATGTAATTGGCAATAAACTTTAGCCTTGATTGCAAATAGTTAATTACAAATAAAATTTCCGTGATTTATCTTGCAAAAATACACTTCCATGCTAATAATAAAATAATAATAATATAAAGGGTTATAATATGCGTATATTGTTGGCTTTATTTTTGTTGTTAGGAATTGGTCGTGTTGATGCCGCTGAAACAGAAAGTGTCGTTTCTTTGTTTGAGGGGACTTCTCAAGAAGGAAAAATAGATGCTCCCCAAGAAAAAGAAGAGGATAGTGGTATTTTTTCTTTCCTTAATTTTAGTAAATTTAAAAAAGATGCCCCGCAAATCACTATTGCTGACGAAAAACGCCTTTCTCCTCTTGAGCAGACTATTAAATTAGCTGACGGAGGAGATATTAATGCTCAATTGTTACTAGGCTATTCTTATTTGTATGGTCAAAACGGAGCTACAGTAGATTATAATAAAGCTTTTGAATATTATGCCAAGGCCGCCTTACAAAATGATGATGTTGGTTTGAATAATCTTGGTAGTTTGTATTATAGCGGTGTAGGTGTTAACCGTAACACAGCCAAAGCCGCAATTTTGTTTGAGAAATCTGCAGAACTTGGTAATACGGAAGCTGCCGTAAATTTAGCGTTCATCCTTATTAGCGGTAATGGAGTAGAAAAAAATCCGACAGAGGCAATGAAATTATTTGAAAAATCATCTTCTGGCGATAATGTTTCTGCTCATTTTATGTATGGTTATTCTTTGTATACCGGCAAGTTAAGCAAACAAAATTTTGCGATGGCGGCTCCGCATATTCGCAAAGCTGCAGATGCCGGTTTTGATGAGGCACAATATGTTGTTGCGATGATGTATATTAATGGTCTTGGCTTCCCACAGCACTATGGTAATGCCGTAAAATATTTGCGAAGAGCTGCCGAGCAAGGAAATGTTGAAGCAATGATGATTCTTGGTGACATTTATGCCCGTGGTGAAAAATACAAAAAAGATATTTATTTAGCCCATATTTTCTTCAATCTGGCTGCTGTGCGTGGTGCGCCGACAGCTGCAGAAAAAAGAAGTGTCCTAGAAGAAAAAATGAAGATTGAAGAAATTTTGCAGGCACAAACTGAGGCTGAAAACTTCCGTGAAAAAGTCAGTGAGATTACTTCATATATCCGTCAAACTTTCGGAACGAATGTGCGTTATTTTATTGATGATATAAAATAGTTTGCTATAAACATATCGTTAAGCTTATAAAAAAGCCCTTTTTGAGGGCTTTTTTTTATGACTTTTATGATTTGCGTTTATCCATAAACTTTTCAAGCCAATGAATATTGTACTGCCCGTCAATAAACTCAGCTTGTGAGATAATATCCCTTTGTAGCGGAATAGTTGTTTTAACGCCGTCAATGACAAACTCTTCCAAAGCACGGCGCAAACGCATCAATGCGGCATTGCGAGTTTTGCCACTGACAATCAGTTTGGCAATCATACTATCATAGAAAGGTGGAATGCTGTATCCTGAATAAATTTCAGAGTCAACGCGAACACCAAGTCCTCCCGGAGCATGCCATTCAGTAATTTTACCCGGACATGGAGCAAAGGTTTCGGGGTCTTCTGCATTGATGCGACATTCAATAGCATGACCATTAAACGTTATATCGTCTTGCGTATAACCAAGAGCTGCACCACTGGCAATACGAATTTGTTCGCGTACAATATCAATACCTGTAACAGCTTCGGTAACAGGATGTTCAACCTGCAAGCGAGTATTCATTTCCATAAAGTAAAAACGCCCGTCTTCAAATAAGAACTCTAATGTTCCGGCATTTGTATAGCCGATTTTCTCGACAGCTTTGCGCACTATTTCGCCAATTTCATGGCGCTGCTGAGCATTAAGAGCCGGAGAGGGGGTTTCTTCAATCACTTTTTGATTGTTGCGTTGAATGGAACAATCTCGTTCACCCAGATGAACTACATGACCGTATTTGTCAGCCAATACTTGCATTTCAATGTGACGAGGTTTTTGCAAATATTTTTCCATATATACAACGTCGCTTGTAAAAGCTGCTTTGGCTTCTGCGCGAGCCATTGTGTAGGCTTCTTTCATTTCTTCGTCATTAAAGGCAATTTTCATACCCTTACCGCCACCGCCTGCAGTAGCCTTAACAATTACCGGATATCCGATTTTATTAGCCCATTCAATAGCATGTTCAACGCTTTCCAACGCTGGAGATCCGGGGGTTACGGGTAATCCGGCTTCTTCTGCAGCTTTACGAGCGGCAATTTTGTCGCCCATCAGGCGCATTTGCTCGGCGCTTGGACCTATAAAGGTTATGCCGTGTTCCTCTACCATTTCAGCAAAATCAGCATTCTCTGACAGAAAGCCAAATCCGGGGTGAATGGCATCTGCTCCGGTAATTAGAGCGGCCGAAATAATGGCTGACATATTTAAATATGAATCAGCTGAACGTGACGGACCTATACAAACAGCCTCATCAGCCAAACGCACATGCATAGCTGTGGCATCGGCTTCCGAGTGAACTGCCACGGTTTTTATGCCCATTTCACGACAAGCTCGGTGGATTCTGAGGGCAACTTCACCGCGATTGGCAATTAATACTTTTTCAAACATGATAAAATCCTATCCGTTAATCCGCGAATTATTCAATAACGACCAAAGGCTGTCCGTATTCGACCGGATCTCCGGCTTCAACCAAAATTTTGGTTACGGTACCGGATTTGTGAGATTTAACCGGATTAAAAGTTTTCATAGCTTCAATCAGGCAAACAATATCGCCTTCTTTAACGCTGTCACCAATTTTGACATAGTTGGGAGTATTTGGATCGGCAGAAAGATAAACAACACCTACCATAGGAGATTTAATGGCGTTGGGACTATTGCTGTAATCTTCACTTTCATTAACGGCAGGTTGCGCAATCGGAGCAACTGAAGTTGCAATTGTTTGAGCGGTTGGCATCGAAGCAACAGCTGGAGCTGCTTGATAAACATGGGTGCAGGCTTCTTGATTATTGCGAGTTAGCGAAATTCGGCAACCTTCATCTTCATACTCAATTTCTGTAAGATTATTTTTATCCAAAATTTCAGCTAATTTGCCGATAACTTTAGTATCAAGATTGTTAGTCATAAATTTTCTCTCTATAAGTTTGTTAAAATTCATTTTTCAAACTATTACAATTTTGATAAAAAAACAATAAAATATTGCTTTTTTATCCCAAAAATACGTTTTTTTGCTTAAAATTGTGCAAAAAAAACTAAAATGTGCAATAATTGGCAATCGCAAAACTCGGTTTAGCAGCAGCATATTTTGCAATCAAAGATTGTGTAGACTTGATTCTGTTGTGTTGTTTTTAAAAATTGGCACGTTATTTGCATTGATAAATTCAGGTTGATTTTTTTTAACGGGTTTAAGGTCATGAACGTAAAAGAAACAAATAATTCATTGGTGCAGATGTTGTTCAATAAGATTGCTGGTAATGCTCAGGTCGGTGTCGAGGGGGCTGAAGCATCAAAATTTGCTAACATGATTGCCGATAATGTTGTTGCTTCGGATTCTTTGATTCGCAATCGGGTGGAAGTCGCTTCTAAAATGGTTGGTGAGGATGTTGCTGTAAAAGAAAGGGTGGCTATTGAATCCTCTTCTAAAGGTAAGGAAGCGGTTGCGCGCAAAAAAGATAGGGCAGAGTGTTCTCAGAAAGATGCTGAAGCTACTAAAGATAAGCCTGTTAAAAATGTCAAAAAGAAGAATAGAGAAGATGTAGTCGGGGTTGCTGCTGTTGAAAACGTATCTAAGACAGAAGATGTGGTTGTTGTTGATGCTGTGGCAGAAGATAGAGAAGGTTTTGTTGCTGACTCTGATGAAAAGTCTGTTGTGCAGGTTATTGAGGGTGCAGAGATGCAGACTAAGGATTTGTCGGCTGTTGTTGCTATGGGTGTTGATATGCAGCAGATGGTTGCTGTAATGAACGGTGAGGGGATGATTCTTTTGTCGCCAAACATGGATATGGCAGCCTTGTCTTCAATGCCGGAAATTCCCGTTGTTAACCAGTTTGGTGAAGTTGTGACTATGAGTAGTGAAGAGTTTGTTGCAAAAATGCAAGAGGCTTCGGCCACTTCTCAATTATATGTTGCGGCAGAGCCGATTGTTGATGAGATGGTTGCTGTTTTGCCTGCTGAAGTACTGGCAGAAACTGGCGAATATTTTGTTCAAGATGAAGTTGTGTTTGGTGATGAGGTTGTAAACAATACTGTTGTGGCTGAAGAGGCATCAATTGCGATTGTTGATGAGCAAACAGTTGAGCAGGCGCGCATTTTGGACTCTAAATTAAAAGACGGTCAAAAAATCAGAGTTGATGTTAATGTCGAAGAGGAAAATTTTGCCTATACTGATGAAGTTGAGCTTCTGCAGGATAAAGAAATTGTTGATGATGCAATTAAATCTGTATTTAAAGATAGTGACAATGTCGCGTCCGAAACAAAAGTATCTGCATATAAATCCTTTTCAGGCGTTCAACCTCAGCAGGTGCAGGCTGCTGTTCAGGGTAATGTATCCGGTGTTGCCGCGACAATTGCTCCGACAGTTGATAATGCTGCTTATGTAGGTGCTGAGAGTGTTAAAGTTGCAACCTCCGAAAATATCATAACAACAAATCCGGTATCTGCTACCGGAGCTACGGCAATGTCTCAAGGTTTGAAGCCTGAAATTATTGCTAAAGCGGAAGAAACGTCTTTACGTGATGTTTATAAGGGTATGGGGCGCGATGCTGTTGAGCAAGTTAAGGTAAATATTATTAAATCCGCTGTTAAGGGTGTTGATAAAATTGAAATCCAGTTGAAACCTGAAGACCTTGGTCGTGTACATATTAAAATGCAAATTTCCAAAGATGGTAAGCTTCAAGCTGATATAATAGCTAGCCGTCAGGAAACATTGGATATTCTGCAAAAAGAAGCTGAGACTTTGCAAAAAGCCTTTAATGAGGCCGGCTTTGATACTGATAACAGTAGTTTTAGCTTCAGCTTCCGAGGGGAGGAAGAGCAAAAGCAGAATTCCGAATTAAGAAATTTCATTGGCAATGTTTTAGAACAAGAGGCTAATGAAGAAGTTGTTAGTAATGATAACCAGATTTGGGATCCTGTGCAGGGTCTTAATATTCGGGTTTAGGTTTAGGGGAGAACCGCAATGGTAGATATTAGTGCAATAACCGGTGCTGTCCAAACAAATGTGGCAACTACCAATTCCAGCAGCCAGACATTGTCTGCAGATATGAATACATTCTTAACGTTGTTAACTACGCAGCTCAAATATCAGGATCCGCTTGATCCTATGGATACTGCCGAATTTACCAACCAGTTGGTACAGTATTCAAACGTTGAGCAGTCTATCCAGATGAATGATAAATTGAATAATTTGCTGTCTTTAGGAATTGCCAATCTAGGGGCGCAGGCGGTGTCATATATCGGAAAAACCGCTCAAGTTTTGGGTGATGTTATGCCTTTGCAAGATGGCAAGGCCAAAGCAACCTACACATTGAACAAGGATGTTCAGTCTGTTTCTGTCATGGTTAAAGATATGAATGGCAAGGTTGTTTATTCTTCAGCGGGACAAGGTACTACAGCCGGAACCCATGAGTTCACGTGGGATGGAAAAGATACTTATGGTAACCAACTTGAAGATGGGGCATATCAAATCATTGTTTCGCCAAAGGTTACTGACGGAGAAACTGCGGCAACCGTTACCACCACCATTTTTGGTAAGGTAACCGGCGTAGCTAATGATGATGACGGAGTCTACATCGGCTTGGGTAATGCTGTAACAGCAGGTCTAAGCGACATTATTACAATGCGTGATGATGACTATTTTGACTCAATAAAAGGTAATGGCAACTCATCAGATGATGAAGTTGTTACTGCATAATTATTAAAGTTTTAGGAGAAAGGAAATGAGTTTATTTGGTGCAATGCAATCGGGAATTTCAGGTTTGGCCGCTCAGTCAACTTCAATGGGTGCCATTTCTGATAATATTTCCAATGTAAATACCATTGGTTATAAAAACAATAATACTGCGTTCAAAACATTGGTTACGGCGCAGACTTCAACCAATTTTTATTCACCCGGCGGTGTTCAGCCTGTTGCTAAACAGACAATTAATGCGCAGGGCTTGTTAGCTTCCAATTCGTCTTCAACGGCATTGGCAGTAAGTGGAAACGGCTTCTTTGTTGTTAACTCTTCAGCCAATCCGGGGGGGAATGATGTTTGGGCATATACTCGTGCCGGTGATTTTGATATTGATGATAGCGGTTATCTGAAAAATTCAGCCAACTATTATTTGCAAGGTTGGTCTTTGCTTCCGTGGGATGGAAATGAGGCTGCTACGGTTGTTAATATCAACGGTATCAATTATATGAAAGCTTATTATGATAATACGGGCAAAACAGTATATATTAACGATAATATCGTTGATTCTCGAAATCTGCGTCCGATTAATCTGTCAACAATCGGAGGGTCTGCTACTCCGACACAGCAAATTAAATATGGTGCAAATTTGCCTTCTGGTGATCCGGTTTTTGATCCCGCAAATGAAGTGGCCGGCGGTCGTCATTCCGTGAGCGCTCTGATTTATGATAGCTTAGGTAATGCGAGTAATTTGAATCTTACTTACACCAAAACCAGCTCCAATACTTGGGGTATGTCTACTTCAATACCTAGTGGTGCGGCAACAGTAACTTTGACATCCAATCGAGAAAGCACTGCCGATACATCCAATGATATCTATTATGCGGCCGGTCAGTTGGAATTTACATCAATACCATCTAATGGTTCTACTATTAGCATTACCGATAAGCAGACCGGACAGACTTTTAATTTTGAATTTTTAAGAAATTCCGGAGCTACGGCGCAAGGCGATAATATCGGGGTTGATATTTCTTCCGGAGTTGTTTCGGTTGGTGATTTTACAGCTAAATTTATAGAAGTAATCAAGTCCACCATGCCTGGAGCTAATCGTTTCAAAGATGAAAACGGAACAATCAGTATTGTCCAATCAATTGGGGGCGGAGCCTTGGAAATTGATTGTAGTAAGACTTTAGCTTGTCTTCAGTCTGCTGTAAATCCTGATGAATCAGGCGTTCCGACAGGTCAGTTTACTATTCAAGCCATTGATGATGAGCTGAAAAATACGGCAACAGTCAGCTTTGTTGGAGATAGTGCTGATGTTTATGCCGGAAAAACAATCAAAGTTGGTGGTGTTACCTTTACCTACACCAATGGAGGTACGGGAGCAACAGAAATCGATTTGGATTTAGCTGTCGATAAAGCTGGAAATTTCAGTGCCGTTAAATTAGCTGAATTAACAGCAAACAAAATTCGCGGTCAGATTGTTGAACCTGAACGCGTCATATCTAGCGGCTCATCAATTGATTTTGTTCCTTCATCGACAGGTCCTGCTTTAGGAGTTGATTTTAGCGGTTTGGGAGATGAGGTTGCAGGTTTTGGTCGTAACGGTAACAATCTTCCTTTTGCCGATATGAGCAAAACAGCCATTACTTTGAATAACTCATTCAAGGTAAATAATACAGAAATTGAAGCAGGATCAATTGTTCCCGGAATCAAATTCAGTGCCGATGGTACCCCTAAATATACTTATATCGGAGAAATGGCTATTGAATGGGCTAATGGTGCGCAAAATATGACCGGAGCTTATGGTGAAGGAACAACCATTACTCTTAGTCAGGGTAATCCTGGAACCAATGATGGTTTAACCAGTCTGTCTGGAAATTTCACTACAAACTACATCAAGCAAGATGGAGCAACATTCGGAAGTTATGCCGGTGTTAGTATCAATGATCAGGGTGTTGTAACAGCTTTGTACGATAATGGTGAAACTCGCCCAATTGCTATTTTGCCTCTGGCAACATTCTCCAATGCCAATGGTATGGGGGCATTAAGTGGTAATGTTTGGATTGAAACAGATTATTCTGGTCAGGCTTTGCTCAAAATGCCCAGTAGTGATGGGGCTGGAGCCGTTAAGTCAAACTCCTTGGAGCAGTCCAATGTTGATTTAGCAACCGAATTTTCAAATATGATTATTACTCAGCGAGCTTATTCGGCAGCAACCAAAATTATCACAACTGCTGATGAAATGTTGGATGAACTTACCAGAATGACCTAGTTCTTATTGCTAAATAAACAAAATAACCTCCTAAAACACCAAACCTCAGCCAGAAAGGCTGAGGTTTGTTATTTGATAATTTATTGCGAGCTGTGAATATCTCAAATAATTAATTCACTAAAGGAAAAAAGTGAGCTAAAACGTAAATAAATGGGGAAAATATAGCCTGTCTACGGATAGGTATTATTTTATTTGTATAATACAGCTAAGATTGGGGAATCTGGTGAATAATATACTGCAGACACTAAAAAATATGTCGCCTGGACGTTTGGCTTCTATTGCGGCAATTATCATCTTTTTAATCAGCTTTTTTATTTATATCGGTGTTCAAATGAATAGTACCGAATATGCGGTTTTGTATACCGATTTGGAATTGGAAGATGCCAAGCAAATTGTATCTAGGCTTGAGGCTGCTAATGTAAAATACAAACTTACCAAAAATGGTACGGAAGTTATGGTTCCGACAGATGAGGTAAATCGTATGCGCGTAGATACGGCCGAATTGGCAATGGCCTCCAAAGGGTCAAATGTCGGATATGAGGTGTTTGATAATGCAGATACACTCGGATCTACCAATTTTGTGCAAAATATTAACCTTATTCGCGCTCTGGAAGGGGAGTTGGCAAGAACGATTCGTTCGGTAGATAATATTAAGTCTGCGCGTGTGCATTTGGTGTTGCCCAAAAGAGAAATGTTTTCTCGGGAAGAGCAGTTACCCACGGCATCGGTGGTAATTAAAACTCGCGATGGTACTTTGGGAATGAAAAGCGTGCAGTCAATTCAGCAGCTTGTTGCTGCGGCAGTTCCTAAATTAGATGTAAAGAATGTATCAATTGTTGATAGTGCAGGGAATTTGTTGACTAACGATTTAAATGATCCTGAAAACCCTACTGTCAAAAATGTCAATAACGAGTTAATGCGTTTAGAGCAAGAACGTAAATTAGCTGCCAGAGTTCAGGACTTATTGGAGAAAACTGTCGGTACTGGTAGAGCCAAGGCTCAGGTCAACATTGAAATGGATTTCGATGAAGTTGTTACCAATGAAGAAATCTATGATCCTGATAGTCAGGTTATTCGTTCTCAAGCTACATTAACCGAACAAGGCACATCGGGGCAAAACAATCAACCTGTAACAGTTGCACAAAACATCCCTAACGGTGATGTAGTGAACACAAATTCAGGGCAATATAATCAAAATTCCAAAGTTGAAGAAACAATAAACTATGAAATTTCTAAGGTTATTCGCAATAAAATAAAAAATACCGGCACAATTAAGCGTTTAACAACCGCGGTGGTTGTTGACGGTGTTTATGAGAAAAATGCCGAAGGCAAAGAAGTATATCGTCCGCGAACTGAACTTGAAATGGAAAAAATTACTGCTCTTGTTAAATCAGCAGTTGGTTTTGATGCTAATCGTGGCGACACCGTTGATGTAGAAAATATGCGTTTCACAGGCATAGCCTCGGATGCTGATGACGCTCCTCAGATTTTGTATATGGGCTTTACCAAGGATGAGCTGTTGCGCATTGCCGAGGGCTTGGGAGTTGCAATTGTTGCGATACTGGTTATCTTGTTGGTTGTTCGTCCTCTTATCAACAATGTCTTTGAGCCTGCCACCGGTGGTAATGAAAAACTACTTTCCGGTTCAGAAGAAGAGAATTTGCTGTTGTCAAACTTTCTTAACGATGATGACGAGGGAACTGACGAGCTTATCAATCTGAATAAGGTTGATGGTCGAGTTAAGGTTTCTTCCCTTAAGAAACTCAATAATGTGGTTGAGAAAAACCCCGAAGCCGCCGTCAATGTTATTCGTTCATGGCTTTATAATAACGATAACTAAGGAAAACCGATATGAAACAAAATGTTATTGATGATTATAACGTATTATCCAATCAGCAGAAGGCCGCCGTTTTGATGCTTTCTCTTGATGAGGAGAGATCGGCGACTTTATTTTCGATGATGGATGACGAAGAAATTAAAGAACTTTCGGTTATTATGGCTAGTCTTGGTAAAATAAACTCAAACGTTGTTGAACAATTGTTGGTAGAATTTAATGATAAATTGTCCAATACCGGTAGCCTTATCGGAACTTATGAGAGTACGGAACGCTTGCTAGCGAAAGCCATGGACAAAGATCGTGTGTCGGTGATTATGGAAGAAATTCGAGGCCCTGCCGGTCGAACCATGTGGGATAAGCTTGGTAACGTAAATGAACATGTATTGGCTAATTATTTGAAAAACGAATATCCGCAAACTATTGCTGTTATTTTATCAAAGATTCGTGCAGAACATGCGGCCAAGGTAATCGCACTTTTTCCCGAGAACTTTGCCATGGAAATTGTTATGCGTATGTTGCGAATGGATTCCGTACAGAAAGAAGTTTTGGATGGATTGGAAAAAACACTTCGCAAAGAGTTTATGAGTAATTTGTCAAAGTCGACACGACGTGATTCTCATGAGTTAATTGCCGATATTTTTAACTCACTTGATCGAAATACCGAAACACGTTTTATGGAAGCTTTGGAAGAGCGTAATCGTGAAAGTGCCGATCGTGTTAAATCATTAATGTTCACATTTGAAGATTTGATTCGTATAGATGCTCAAGGTATTCAGATACTTTTGCGTAACATTGATAAAGATAAGTTGGCGATAGCTTTGAAGGGTGCTTCAGATACCATTAAGGAATTGTTTTTTAATAATATGTCTTCACGTGCTGGTAAAATCATCAAAGAGGATATGGATTCTATGGGGCCGGTACGTTTGCGTGAAGTTGAAGAAGCTCAGCAGTACGTTGTTAATTCTGCTAAAGAATTGGCAAATTCTGGAGAAATTGTTGTCAGTGAAGGCAGAGATAGCGACGAATTGATTTATTAACGGGAATAACATATTGGCTGATTATAAAAAATATATGTTTGACAATTTTGTTATTACGGATCGGAGTGAAGAAGCCGAACCGATAGTGGTTGCTGATCCCGTATTGGAAGCAGAAGTTTTAGATATTGAAGATGAAACATCTGCCGAAGAATATGTCGAAGAAATTTCTGTAGAAGAAGAGAAAGAAGTTGAAGAACCGAAAGAATCGGAAGAAAAGGTTGTTTCTTATTCTCAGGAAGAACTGGATAATGCTGTCAGTGCGGCAGAAGAAAAAGCTTATGAACGTGGTTTTAATGCTGCCGTATCAGAACATGAGAAAGCCGAAATGGTTTTATTGGATAGTATAAATAATCGTCTGATAACAATTTTGGCTGATGTTAGTACTCAAAATACAGCACAAGAACAAAGTGCATTACAGTTTGCTGTTAGTTTAGTCAGAAAATTGTTGCCCGGTCTTGAAGAAAAAGTTGCCGTTAAAGAAGTAGAAACATTTATTCGTGATAATTTTAAAAATTTTGCTCGGGAAAGTAGCTTGTCATTTCGCTTTAATCCCGATATAATCAGCGCTGTTGCACCCAAGATTTCGCAATTAGCAGAAAAGAATGATTTTGAAGGAAAAATCGCATTACATAAAGATGATAGTTTGGGGCTTTCTGATTGTAAGATAGAATGGAAAAATGGCGGAGTAGAAAGAAAGACCGCACATATTATTTCACAGGTTGAAAACTTGCTTGAAAACTGAGAGAGGGAAAATGGAAAATAATAATTTAGAACTTGATGAAATGAACGAAAGTTCAATTTTGAATGATGAACCTATTTTGAAGAATGTCGGAGAAATGGATGATTTTGATATTCCGACTTCAACCAGTGATTTGGAAGCGGTTTATAACATTCCGGTAAAAGTTTCTGCTGTCCTTGGCAAAACTCGTATGAAAGTCAGCCAATTAATGAAACTGAATAAAGGAGCGATTATTGAACTTGATCGTAAAGTCGGCGAGGCAATAGATATTTATGTTAATAATAATTTGGTTGCACGTGGTGAAGTCGTAGTTGTTGATGACAAATTAGGTATCACGATGACCGAGATTGTAAAATCGTCTGCTAAATAAAAATAAGTAATCAGGGTATCGAAAAGGTAAAGTTTGATGGAATTGCTGATTGTTGGGACATTAGACGGGCAAATTGGAGCAGCAAGTAAAATTGCCATAGCTCAAGGAGGACAGGTTTCGCTTGCTTCCACAGTTGAACAAGCGCTTGATGTTTTGCGTTCAGGTAAAAGTGTTGAGTTAGTGATGATTGATGTTAAGCTCGACATCCACAAATTTATTTCATCTTTAGAGCAAGAGCGTATTAATGTTTTGGTTGTGGCATGTGGAGTTGCTAACGATACAAGTTTGGCTGTTAAGGCAATCAAAGCCGGTGCAAAGGAGTATATCCCTCTACCTCCTGATCCGGAATTGATTGGTGCGGTATTAGCTGCCGCCACAAGAGAAAATCATGCTCTGATATATGGTGATAAAAAAACCGAAGATATTTTAAAAATCGCCAAACAAATAGCTCCTTCCGAGGCCAGCGTTTTATTAACAGGGTCATCAGGAACGGGTAAAGAAATTTTTTCTCGCTTTATTCATGACAATTCCAAACGTGCTAACAAAAAATTTGTGGCTGTTAACTGTGCTGCAATTCCCGAAACATTGCTTGAGTCTGAATTATTCGGTTATGAAAAAGGTGCATTTACCGGCGCTGTCGCAAGACGTATCGGCAAATTTGAGGACGCTAGCGATGGTACGTTATTGCTTGATGAAATTTCGGAAATGGACATTGCTATTCAAGCCAAATTATTGCGAGCCATTCAAGAAAAAGAGATTGATCGCATTGGTGGTAAATCTCCGATAAAAGTTAATACGCGCATTATTGCCACCTCCAACCGCAATCTTGAAGAAGCAGTGCAGAATGGTACATTTCGCCAAGATTTGTACTATCGTCTAAATGTTATTAGCATGAATATTCCTGATTTAAAAGATCGTCCGGATGATATTTTGGTTTTGGCCAAACATTTTATTAAAAAATATTCTGAACTTAATGATTTACCGATGAAGGACTTGAGCAAAGAGGCCGCGGATTTGTTATTGCATTATTTGTGGCCAGGTAATGTTCGAGAGCTTGAAAATACCATGCACCGAGCCGTATTGTTAAGTTGTGGAGATGAAATAGGCATAGAAGCCATCATGCTGCAAAATCCGCAAGCAGTCAAAGAAGAAACACCAACTGTTGGTCAAACTGTCGCAAGTATGGAACGCCGTTTAATTATAGATACACTCAAACATACTATGGGCAATCGAACCACAGCTGCCAACATTTTGGGAATATCTATTCGCACATTGCGCAACAAACTTAAACAATATCAGGAGGAAGGTTTTGATTTTCCTTCTGCACCACAAGGACAATAATTTCTAATGGCAACTTCTCCGATTCGAAAATCTTTTGGTGATAGCATAAAAGACATGCTTGTTAGTTCAACTAAGCGTGGCGATATTTTCTTTGCTGTTGCCATTATTTTGATGTTGGTTATTTTGATTTTACCAATGCCGGCTTGGTTGCTCGACGTTGCGTTGGCTTTTTCCATAACACTTTCTTGTGTTGTGTTAATGATGGCCATTTTTATTGAAAAGCCGATTCAGTTTAGTGCTTTTCCTTTGGTCTTGTTGATAACCACCATGTATCGTTTGTCTTTGAACTTGGCAACAACCAGATTGATTTTGGCTCGCGGTTATATGGGACCGGATGCCGCCGGTGAAGTCATTAAGGCTTTCGGTGGGTTTATTATGGGTAACAATTTTGTTATCGGTGTTATTGTGTTTGCTATTTTAGTATTAGTAAATTTTGTGGTCATAACCAAAGGTTCCGGACGTATTGCCGAGGTTGCTGCTCGTTTTGCATTGGATGCCATGCCTGGTAAGCAAATGGCTATTGATGCTGATTTATCATCAGGATTGATTAATGAAGATGAAGCTAAAAAGCGTCGTGAAGATTTGAGTAAAGAAAGTGCTTTTTATGGAGCAATGGATGGTGCTTCAAAATTTGTTCGCGGTGATGCCATTGCCGGCTTGCTGATTACTTTTATCAACATTGTTGCCGGTATTATCATCGGTATGGTACAAAATGATATGAGCTTTGCCTCTGCCGGTGATACTTATACCAGATTAACCGTCGGAGATGGTTTGGTTAGTCAGATTCCGGCTCTTATAGTTTCTGTTGCCGCCGGTATTTTAGTGTCTAAGGCAGGCATGACCGATTCGGCAGATAAGGTTTTGTTTGAACAAGTTGCCAATTATCCCAAAGCATTGGGCATGAGTTCTGTTTTGGCAATTGCGCTAGGTATTATTCCCGGCACACCATTTGTTCCTTTTATGATTTTAGCAACATTAACCGGTAGCACGGCATATTATCTTGACAAGCGCCAAAAAGAAATACAGGCACAAGCTCAAGCTGTTATGGAGCAAGAGCAAAAACAAGGCAAAATCAGCAAAGCGGCAGATGAACCGATAGCGAACGCGTTACGTGTTGATTTAATTCGTTTGGAAATCGGTTATGGTTTGCTTCCATTAATTAATGAGGAAACCAATCGTAAATTAACCGACCAGATTAAAGCCTTGCGTCGTGCATTGGCTTCCGAATTGGGCTTTGTTATGCCTTCAATCCGCATTCAAGATAATATGCAGTTAGAGGCTAATGAATACAATATTTATATAAAAGAAGTAAAATCCGGAAAAGGAGAATTGCGTCCGACTCAGCTTTTAGTTATGGATCCTCGCGGTGAAACTATAACCTTACCCGGTGAGCAAACATTTGAGCCTACGTTTGGTCTTAAAGCTATGTGGGTTGATCAATCTTATCGTGAAGAGGCAATGTTTCGAGGCTATACAGTTGTTGATCCGGCAACGGTTGTTACAACTCACATCACCGAATTGGTTAAAGACAATATGCCTGAATTACTTTCTTACGCAGAAACGCAAAAATTGCTTGATGAGCTTGACAAAGAGCATCAGAAACTCATCAAAGAACTCATTCCCGGCAAAATCAGTCTTGGAGCTTTGCAACGTGTTTTACAAAATCTGTTGCAGGAGCGTGTTTCCATTCGTGATTTGCCGACAATTTTGGAGGGAATTTCCGAAGCTGTAAGTACAACCCATAGTTTGATGATGATTACCGAACATGTACGCGCTCGCTTAAGCCGTCAGCTTTCCAATGCTTATGCCAACGAGTTTGGTATTATTCCGTTGATTACCTTATCAGCAGAATGGGAAAAGGCATTTGCAGAGGCAATTGTTGGAGAAGGTGATGAGCGTCAACTAGCTATGGCTCCGAGTACTTTGCAGACATTTATTAATAAAGTTCGTGTAGTAACCGAAGAATTGGCAGTCAAAGGGGAAAGTGGTGTTATATTGACCAGTCCGTCAGTTCGTCCGTTTGTTCGTTCAATTATAGAAAGATTCCGTCCACTAACGGTTGTCATGTCGCAAAATGAAATTCATCCTAAAGCCAAAATTAAAACCATAGGACAAATTTAGCCGATGAAAATAAAAAAGTTCATTGCCGGAACAATGCCTGCCGCGTTAGCTCAGATAAAATCGGAGCTTGGCGATGATGCCGTAATCCTATCAAGCGAGACCATAGACGGGCAGTTACACCTTACGGTTGCAGTTGACGAAGCCGAGGATTTCGATTTTGCCGCCGATGAAACCATAAAAAAAATAGATACTAAAGCATTTTTTGATGAAACATCTTTACGAGATGCTCTTGATTATCATGGCGTATTGGAGTTGGTACAATATCATATTTTATCGGCCTGTCGTGAGGTTAATCGTAAATATGGACGAGCCGATGATATGTTTGTTATGCGTAACGCTTTGGAAAAAACATTTAAATTCAAGTCATTGCTTGACAATATGACACCGGTCAAAATGTTTATGGGTACCCCCGGATCAGGTAAATCAACGGCAATTGCCAAAATAGCCACTCAAGCCAAACTCAAAGGGATTAAAACATCAATTATCAGCACGGATAATATACGAGCCGGAGCCAATAAGCAACTTGAATCGTTTGCTGCGATATTGGATGTCGATTTTATTTTTTATAAAGAAGCGAGAGAACTTTTTCGGTATATAAAAAACCATGTTGAGGAATATGGGTGTGTTCTGATTGACACACCTGGAATTAATCCTTTTATCAAATCAGAACTTGATAAAGTAGCGCCATTTGTTGATAGTCTTAAATGCGATAAGATTTTAACTTTTGATGCTGGACGTAATGTTTACGAAGCAGTAGAGGCCGCAGAAATTTTTAGTGAACTTGGAGCAACAGGATTATTGCCGACCAGATTGGATTTAACACGTCGTATTGGAAGTATTTTGAGTATTGCTGATTGTTGTAATATGGCATTATCGGGAGCTAGTGTTAGTGCGTCGATAGCCAAAGGTATGGCCGAGATGAATGCCGCATCATTGGCTAAATTAATTTTGTCATAAGAGCCGTTATAAAAAGAGAGGAAATCATGGAGAACAGAGAAGAATTAAAAACAGCTCCCAAAACGATTGTTTCTCGAGCCCCGCGAAAAGGTCGCAACATGATTGCGGTGGCTTCCGGAAAAGGCGGAGTTGGCAAAACGTGGTTTTCAATAACATTATCTCATGCGCTGAGTCTGATGCGTCAAAAAACGATTTTGTTTGATGGTGATTTAGGGCTTGCCAATATTGATATTCAACTTGGCTTAATGGTTAAAGATGATCTTGGCAGTGTTGTTTCCGGCAACAAAAGTTTGAATCAGATTATATATAATTATGACAAAGGTCATTTTGATGTTATTGCCGGACGTTCAGGGTCTGCGGGATTAGCCTCAATGCCGATAGGGCGTTTGCAAATTTTGGGTGAGGATCTGAGTACCGTAGCCGCTGATTATGACAAGATTATTCTTGATATGGGAGCCGGAGTTGAAAAACCGGTGCGTATTCTTTCCGGCATGGCCGAAAAGATAATCGTTGTTTGCACAGACGAACCAACATCTTTGACGGATGCTTATGCCTTTATCAAGATTATGACAATGCAATATCCTAAAAGCGATATTAACATCGTGGTTAATCAGGCAAACTCGATTCGTGAAGGACAACGTACATATGATATTTTGCTCAAGGCTTGCACAAATTTCTTGAAAATTACCCCGCCGTTGTTAGGTATAATCAGAAAAGACACCAGAGTACGCGATTCAATTCGTAATCAATCCTCTATTCTAACTCGCTATCCGAATTCGGAAGCTGCCGAAGACGTGGTAGCCATAGCCAAAAGATTGTTGATGAATGGATAATATTATAAATTCGGCATTAAATATTTTGTCCTCTGTTAATATTTCTGATAAGACAGTGTTGCTTAATGTGGTACGATTGCCTTCAGGAATTAAAATCGGAGATACGATTTTGCTTGAAATGCTGATGAACAGCAGTCAAACAACGGATAATTCTCAAACAGACGTAGTGTTAAATATTTTATCAGATAAACAAAAAATTCCATTACAACCCAAGGGAGAGTTGCCTCAAAAACTTGATACTTTATTGCCACGGCAATATATGGCAAAAGTTGTATCAGAAAATACCTTGCAATTAATTTTGTCAGATAAACGCCCTCAAATAACAGATAATCAAAACATTTCGCAAGAAACAATTATAATTAAAGAAACTAATGTCAGCCTGCCGCAAGCCAAACTACAACCATTGTCGGGTCGGCAAGTTCTCGGACAAGTTATGCAAGAGCTGAAACTTCCGCAGCCGATACAAAATCAAATAAATCAACTTCTTCCGCCAACATTAATATCTTTACGAATTGAAAATCCGGTTGTTGTCAAAACGGAATATCCCATATTAGAACCACTCAAGATAGCCGTCCAAAATTTATCTTCTGCGGTTGTTGCTAATGATACTCCGCAGATAATTCAAACACGCGATAATGTTATGCAAGCTTTGCATAATTTGGTAACTCAAAAATTTATTGCGGTTACAGCATCCGCAACAAGTAATAAAGTACTTACGGATATACCACAGCTAAAATCTCCATTAGGGATAATACAGTTAGAAACATCATTAAAACTACCGCCGGAAATCAAATTGGAAGTCATGGTTACGAATGTGCATACAGAAAAGCAAATGCCACAGGTGGAGCTACCGTTGCAAACGTTGGAAAAAATATTTTCTCAGCCGGAGTTGTCCCTTATTTTTCCCAAAGCAGACGCAACTTCGTTACAAAATCTTTTGCAAAATCGAGATGAAGCTGTTACTAATCTGTTAAAAGTTTTTGAACCTTTGCATGATATGCCGCAAACAACGCTACCGGTTTTGCAAAAGTTGCCGACATTAAATAAATCGCTATTGTCTAATTTATATGCTTTCTATAAAGCTGCTCGTAATCAAGATGCTGAAATTTGGTTGGGGCGAGAAATTGTTACCGACCTGCAATCCACAGGACAAAAAGGACAAGCCGTATTACAAAATTTGCAAGAAATGGTTAGTATCTCAACACGTGAAACGCCTCTATGGCGATTAATAGAAATACCGCTTTTTGACGGTTCGCAAGTCGTACCGTTTAAATTGGCTGTAAAAAAAGACATGGATAAGGAGCAGCAAGAATATCAGCCTGATGAAAAAGCGGTGCGCTTTGTTATTGAAACCGAGTTTTCTAAATTAGGAGCATTTCAATTAGATGGTTTTTCTGTTGTTAAAAAGAGAAAATTGGATTTAATTGTGCGTACTTCAAAACCACAAAATGATGATTTTTGTACGCATATTATCAATTTATTTAAAACTTCATTATATAATGTCGGATATATCGGTAATATTACCGTAAATCAAAAAGAGGCTTTTATCAAAACGGAGGCAGACGGAGTTGTAAATCTGCCGGAGGGAGTTTTTATCTGAGATGAAATATGATGCTTTGGGGTATTATCAGTTGTTGGGTGTTTCCCCACAATCGGATGAGGAGCAAATAAAACAAACGTATCGTGATTTAGCCAAATTTTGGCATCCCGATCACAATAAAGAAGAAAACGCACTGGAAAAATTTCAAAAACTTTCCGTCGCTTATGATGTTTTAAAAGATGCGACATCACGTTTGCGTTATGATTTATTGTCAATGGTTTATACAGATGCAGATTATCCTGAGTACGAAAATATTGCTCCTTTTGCAGATATTGAAGGCGATGCAAATGTTAGAGCCTTTATGTTATGTCATGTTCGCGGAAAATTGATAAAATATACCCAAAATCGAGAACGTAAGATACTTTGTCGAAGTAATGCAGCCAAAACCTTAGGACAAACAGCTCTTGCTAATTGGCTTTTGGGCTGGTGGCATCCGACCGCAATTATAAAAAATATTCAGGCTTTATTTCATAATTATAATCAGTCGTTTTCAACGACGGAAACCTTTCGTGTATTGATTCATAATATTGTTGCTTATCATAAACAAGAAAATATTGAGCCAGCAGTTGCCTCTGCCGTATCTGCATTAGAATTTGCAGATGAAAGTGAGAAAGTATACTTGGAGCATTTTATTTCTATGGCAGGTATACGAGTTGCACGTCCGCAACCGTGGAAAGATACTCCGCTTAAACTGATTCAGTTGATTGTTCCGTTAACAGCTTTGTTATTCATTGCATTTTGTTTTGCCGGTAATGTGTTGCTGAATAAACAAATGACAAATTGGTGGGGCAACAATAAAGAAATTTCTTATTATCAAGAAGTCAATACCGGGTATCATAGTCAAACAGTTGATGATGTGGTTGTTGGCAAAATCCATAATATTCCAGTCAACAAATCCGATCGCAATCGATTATATCATTTACAACGCGAAGCAGTGGTAATGTACGGACCTTCTGATGAATTTGATGTTTTAAAAAAACTTCCGGCAGACACAACCGTACGCTTGACCGGCTATAGTCCTGATAATGTGTGGGCGCGAATTTTGATTGATAATGGTGAAATGGGCTTCGTTCGTATGAATATTTTGATAAAGGGCATCGGCAAAGAAGTTCCTTTTGGCAGCGCGGTTTATGAAGAATAAAATATTTTGTTGCTGAAAATTTTGTCTAAAATAGTGCTTGAATAAAGGTTAAGAATGTGATATAAACATCGCACTTAAAAATAAGCTTTTAGATATATTATGTTTAATCTCTAAATAAAAAGAAGATGAAAAATCTTGAAAAAATTCAACAGAAGTTTAACCTGTTTCAGGTTGGAGATGTTGTCAACGGCAACATTGTAACAATTTCCGAAAATGGTAGCAAAGTCAAAACAACAGGCGGATGCTATGGTACAATTATTGGGGATATTCCCGAAACTCTGGAGGAGGGTAGTGCTGTCGAAGTCGTGGTTTGTGACATCAAAGACAGATTGCCTGTTTTTTCGTTTACGCCGGAATTTATTTTTGACAAAGTCAGTCAAGAGGCAACAGTTCTTTTTGTAGGACCACGTAGTGTTGTTGTTGAGTTTGATAAACGTCCGGAAATATATGGTACTTATGAGGCATCGGACGATTTTATAACTGAACTGCAAAATTTTTGCTCAGGTACTAAAGTCACGGCTTCGGAACTGAAAAAAGATGAAGCCAATCAGGACTGCTACATCGTTGGTAAACTGATTGTCAAATCCGCAGAGATTCCTGTTTCCATAATTGACAATAAGATGTCGGATAGGCCCGTAGAGGATAATGATTTTCTTAAACCATGGCCCAAAGAAAAGATTGAAGATGTTTTCAAATCCGGTTCTCGCAAAATGTATGGCAAAGTAGCTCTCGGTAAAGTGTATTCCGTCACGTCTTATGGTAAAAGCGGCAAAGAGGTGCAATTTCCCGATGGGCAAGTCGGAGATTTGAACGTCAAATTTCCTAAGGGATGTGAACGGGCAATGGTTCGCGTGATTTTCATTTCGCAGGGAAAACGCCCTCGTGCCGAGTTGATTATTGGTAATGAGTTAGCAAAAACTTCCAAGGTCAGTAAAAAAGACGGAAAAAATAAATTCCGTAATGAAGAAGTTTTTAATCTTGCGTTGGCTCAAGGCTCATGCTATCGCGCCGGAGGTTATTGGTTAGGTTACAATTACAAGGTGGAAATCAAAAAAGGTCTGCCTTACTTTGCTCCGACCAGTCAGGATTCAAAAAACATTTTAGAAGGTGTTAAGGTTGTGATTAAAAACGGCATATCCTTCAAGGAAGGGGATAACGTTTGTGCTGAAGTCGCATTCATCAAGCGTGAAGGAACGACACACAATTACATCTTTGATGTGAACATTCTAAAAGTGTTTTGATTTAGAAACATTATTAAAAATCAAATCCTGCCCACAATTGTGAGCAGGATTTTTGTATATACTTGCAAAGTTTGATTATAAACAAATTTGCTCAATTTTTACGGCAAGTCCGGTTTTATCATCAGTTTCAATAAATGTCCCCCACAGCTTTCCTTTTCCTTTGCCGGGAATCAATTTATTGCCGCTAAATTTACGACACAAACGTTCAATCGGTGTTTCTTTTTCAAAGCCGATAACCCCTCCATAATCGCCGCACATTCCTGCATCGGTTTGATAAGCTGTACCATTAGGTAAAATCATATAATCAGATGTAGGTACATGAGTGTGAGAACCGATAACGGCAGAAACTTTACCGTCCAGATAATGTCCGAAAGCAATTTTCTCTGCAGTTGCTTCTGCATGAAAATCAACAAATATGGCATCAATATTGCGCCCCAGTGTATAAAATTTCAGTATTTTATCTATTGCTTGAACAGGGCAGTCTACCGCTTCCATAAATAACCGTCCGACTACCTCAATAACCAATATTTTTTTACCATTTGCCAGCTCAATTTCGCAAGCCCCTTTCCCCGGTAAGTTTTCCGGATGATTAAGCGGACGAACAATTTGTTTGCACTCATCCAAATATGGTACAATTTCTCGTTGATTCCATACATGATCACCGGTGACGATAGCAGTTACACCTTTTTCAAAAAAGTCACGACATATTCCCGGTGTACAACCAAAACCATGGGCTGCATTATCCACATTGATGATTAACACATCATAATTATAAAGTTCTCTGAGTTTGGTGATGTTATTTATTATCGCTTCTCGTCCGGAACGAGCCACCACATCACCACAATATACAATTTTCACTTTGTTTTTCCTTAGATATTATTTTCTTTATAAATAAAGGAAAACCCCGTTGAAGTCAACGGGGTTTAATCTAAAGACATTTAAGCGAAACCATTTAGCCGTACATAACATTCTTATCGAACCGCTTCTCAATAAGGTGGGCATCGTATAAATAAACCACGGTCTACTCAGTGACAATTCCCTAAAACATAACGTTGGCTCGGAAGATCTGCGGAAATACGCACTACGCAGTTTCCCTTTCTGTTATGCCTTAAGACTACAATAGATTTAATTCATTTGCAAGTAAATTCAACTTTTTATCCAAAGATTTTAATCTTTGAGAAATGGCATTATCTAATTCAAGGATTCGCGCGTTATCAAAATGTTGTTCATTAGTGGTAATTGGAGTTACACAACCTTTTTTCAGTTCATAAAGTTCATCAGCTAGCACTAAACCGACCATTGCCAAAAGCATATTTTCATTTATCTGCATGCTTCCGCCGGTTAGAGCTTGTGCTTTTTCATCAAGAATATTTGCCAATAGATAGATTCTTGCTTCTTGTCCATCTTCACAAGCTACGGCATATTCACGTGAATTAATTGTTATTGTTACCTGTGCCATTGTTTTCCAATATGTTATCTAAATTGCTAATGATAGAATCAATATTTTCAAGAACGTTTGTTGAAGCTGTTTGCAGATCTGTAAGCTTAACTTCTTGTTCTTTCAACAACATCTTCATTTTTGTTCTTTCATCGGCAACTTGTTGTCTTTTAGTCTTAAAAGCCGTGTCCAAGCGAATAATTGTTTCGCTTAAATCTCCAAGAGCTTGATTAGTCTTAACCAATTCAAAAATATTGTCCGTCATTGCAGATTTTACTTTCTTAATTTTAAATCTTCTCTTATTATCAAACGCATAATAAACAAGTCTTCACTTTTTACAAGAAAAATTAAAGTTATGCCAAAGATTATTCTCAAAATAAATTCTGCGTCCGATCCGTTTTATGATTCGGATAATATTTGCTGTTATCTGGTAGATGCGTCGCTGTCGCCTGATATGTTGGAAAAATGTCGCAAAACCGACAAAATGGTGCTTATTTGCGGTGTCGATGCAACTTCAAAATGCAAGCAACATGATTTAGACGGCATTGTTATTGAGCCGGATGTCAAAAAGCCGCTTAAGATTCAAATAAAAAAGGAATTGGCAGAAGTTGGTCAATGTAAGGTGTTGGGTGTTGTTGTTCCGGCACATCGCCACGAAGCCATGCTTGCCGGAGAAACAGAGCCTGATTTTATAATTTTTAAATTTACTCCACAAGAAGCCGTATCTGCATTTGAGGTGATTCGCTGGTATAATGAGTTGTTTTTGATTCAATCTGCAATTGATTTAACTTTAGGCTTGCAGAATATCACCGACATAGATGTAGATTTTGTGATAATAAATTCATGCGATTATAAAGATTTTGGTTGCTAAAAAACAAACTTTATATTAGTTTGCCAATAAAAGCACAGAAGTTTTGACGATTTAAAATTAGGAGATAAAAATAATGAAACAACAGGCAGGATCAATTAGAATTGGTTGGGTGATTGAATACAAAGGTAAACCATGGACAGTTATCAAAACCAATTTTGTTAAGCCCGGCAAAGGCGGAGCTTTTATGCAGGTGGAAATGAAATCAGTAGAAGAAGGTACCAAAACCAACGAACGTTTCAGGACTGAAGATATGGTTGAAAAAATGATGGTTGAAACCAAAGATTGTCAATTTTTGTTTGAGGATGCCACAGGTTTGACATTCATGGAAAGTGATACCTTTGAACAGTTTACAATGCCTATGGATATTTTGGGCGATTCGCGTCCGTTCCTGACCGATGGTATGGAAGTTAAGGTTAGTGTTATCGACGGCAAGCCTATTTCTGTTGAATTGCCATTACAAGTTATTTGCACTGTTGTTGAAACTGAGCCGGTTATGAAAGGACAGACAGTTACTTCTTCTTATAAACCTGCAATTTTGGACAATGGTGTTCGTATTGGTGTTCCTCCATTTGTCGGGCAGGGTGATAAAATTGTGGTTGCCACAGCCGATGCGTCATATGTTGAAAGAGCTAAATAATGTCATACATTTCTACAAATCTGAATTTTTTGATGACGGCTGTAAAAAAAGTTGCCAATTCACTTAGTCGCGATTTTAGTGAGATTGAACAGCTACAATCTTCTTTGCGCGGTCATCAGGAATTTGCCAAAGCCGCTTATGAACGTGTAAGTAAAGGTTTGCGTGCTGAATTGCAAAAAAGTCGTCCGAACTATGCAGTTGTTATCGGAGCGGAAGACGTTCCGGTTAAGGCTCCGTATTTTTTGGTTAGCCCGTTGGACGGATTGCTCAATTTTATGCACGGCATACCATACTTTGCAGTTTCGTTGGCTGTTGTTGAAAACGATGTTGTAACGGCAGCGGTCATTTATAATCCTGCAACTTCTGATATGTATTTCGCCGAAAAAGGCAAAGGTACGTTTAAGGAAGGTTATCGCAATCATGAGCGCTTACGAGTTTCTTCTCGCAAAGAAGTTGTTGATGCCTTGATAGGCGCAAAGGACACCGCTTTACAATATTCAGCAGCCGGAATTCGTGCTAATGGTTGTTTAAGTTTGGATTTGGCTTATGTTGCATCCGGCAAACTTGATGCCGTTGTCAGTACTGAGAATACTCCGGATATGATTGCTGCCGGTATGTTGCTGGTAAAAGAAGCCGGAGGTTCGGTTTATGAGCTTAATCAGAAAGATATTCGTAGTGAAGATTTGGCATCTGTTTTGGCTAGCGGCAATATAATCGCTGCCAATGCCATACTTGGCCCAAAAGTACATAAACTGCTTAACAAATAGACTCTTGGAGGGGTAAATGCGCGGAATAATTATAGCTTCGGTAGCAGTATTGTTAATAAGTACGGTATCTGCTGCTGCCCGTGATGATGCGGTTTTTATTAATTTATCGGTTTTAGATGCTCTTAATACAAATAATGTTGCCGAGCCGACAGCTCCGTTGTTTCCGGTCATAAAACCTCTTCCCAAAAAGACAGTGCCGATTAAATCTCGTCCTGTTGCAAAAAAGTTGATCAAGAAACCTGTGTCCAAAGTTAATGTGGAAGTCAAAAATATTGTTAAACCTCAGCCTGTTCCGGTAAAAAAAGAGAAAGTTAATCCGGAGCCTATCCCTCAAGTTGAAAGCACAGATGAGGTCGTTGTTGTTGATGTTGAACCGATAACCGCAAAAACAGTCAATGAGCCGGATATAAAAAATATCGCTCCTGAGGTAGTTTCTACTCCTTCTCAAACAAAACAGCCAATGCCAGCACCTGTTGAGTCTCCGGTATCGTCGGAACAAAGTGCTTCGGAATCTTTATTAATAAATCCCCAAGAAACACAGCCATCTTTAACCGATGGTAAGATAGTTTTTGCAGAAGGAGAAAGTACCCTTACGGACGAACATAAAGCACAAATTGATGCAATAATAAACAACTTTGTTGATGCTGCGAATCACAAGATTGCTATTTATTCATATAATTTGGATAATGGGGTCGACAGTTTCAGAAAAAAACGTCAGAGCCTTAATCGAGCGGTAGAAGTTCGCCGTTATTTGCTACAAAAAGGTTATAAAGATTTTAGTATCAAAGTTTTAAATATTGAAGACGATTCTGATAAAACCAATTCGGTTGAATTGGAAGAACTCAAATAAATTAAAAAAATGTTTAAATAATGCTTGCGTTATTTATTTGAGTAATGTATAAGGGCATAAAAATTATGCAATGAATGAAAGAATTTAGGAGTTTTATAAGATGAAAAAAGGTATTCACCCTGATTATCATGAGATTACTTATGTAATGACTGATGGTGAAAAACGTACAGTTAGAAGCACTTGGGGCAAGGCCGGCGATGTTATGAATCTTGAAGTTGATCCCAAATCTCATCCGGTTTGGACTGGTGTTCGTCGTTTGGTTGACACAGGTGGTCAATTGTCTAAGTTCAAAAATAAATTTGGCGCTTTTGGTATTAAGACCGGTGACGCAGAATAGTCTTTTATAATCAGTTTATAAGAACTTACGATTTATTAACCTACATCTTATAGTATAAGATGTAGGTTTTTTTGTAGACACGAGGTATAATAATGAAAATTGCCCATTATGAGGTTTATGCGGATAGTGGTGATGGTTGGAAACTTCAGGAGCGTTTTGCTGCGGAACAACGTCAGGATGCTTTTAATCTCGCCAAAGAGCATGAGGAAGAAAATCATCGTGTCAAAATAATCAAAGAAGTTTTTGATGTTATGGATAACTCTTATCAAGAGAGTGTGGAGTACGTCAGTAACCTTAATCGCAAAAAAAATACCAAAAATGGTGGCGTTTTTGGTGGAAATGATAAAGAAGAAGTTAAAGAAAGTAAGCGTATTACCTATACCGGTAGTCAGAATACCGTTGCCGGTGTCATGCTTAAAATAGTCTTATTAATTTTCTTAAGTCTTATTTTTGCGAACCTATTTGTTAATTTATTGTTTCCTTTGCTGGAAATTTTTATTGAAGAAGAAAACAGCAGTTCAGTTTTATTTAGTGTATTTTTTGTAGTATTTTTGGCAATGGCTGTCCCGTTATTGCTAAAAAGCATTCCGTGGTATGTATGGGTAAACGATAGTAAACAGACCAAAGAAGTACGCGAAAAAGGTTTTTATGATCAAGCCGAATATTTGATTAAAGCTTATAACATCAACAATTCAGAACCGATAATTGCTTCGGCCTATCCGGAAGCTCCATTGGAATATAAGCATTATGTTATTTCATTTTTAGGAGAAATGCTCTCTAAACTTAAGTCACCTAGTGTATTGCACGACAGCTTTACTCGTTTGGGTGTAAAATTATTGGTTTTTGGAGGTTGTTTAGAATTAGCTCGCTATTGTCGTTTGACTCTTCCTGAAGCTAATTCGATTTTATATGATGCCTTCAAAATCACAGATGGAGATAAAGCTGATTTAGAAGCTTTTTATGAGGCCAAACGTAGCTATAATGATAATAAAATAGCTATTTTATTAACCGGTATAGGCGCATATTTAATGGCGTATGTCATAAACGGGCGTGAAATGCCATCAGAAGCTCTTAATATAGCATTTGGCAAATGGGAAAAACAAAATTCCAATCCGCAAATTGAGCAATATTATGCCAATCTTCAAGAAGATGACGTGCAGGAAGGCGAAGCTTTAAGTGACTGCATTGTCAGTATTAAAAGCGATTTGAAATTTTTGGATACCTCTATTCCCAATCATGAGGAAATTGCCACCCAAACCAGCGAAGGCATTCGTACGATTATTTCCAATTTATTAGGTAAATACAAAGGGTTTGATGTTGTTGAAAATAACGGGATAACAAATATTCGTTTTCGCAAGGTTAACAATGCTTTGAAATTTGCCGATAATTGCCTCAGAGATATAAATGTTTATCATGATGAAATTGATAGCGATAATATGATAATGCGCAATTGTTGCGCTATAACGGCATATAATACTGATGCTGAAGAAAACTTTGATACTTT
>JAFTLF010000047.1 GCA_017452885.1 Alphaproteobacteria bacterium | reverse complement strand
AATTTCCTTCTCAAGATATGCCTGCTCAATATCGTTGGCCAAATTTTCTTTTTCTTCCGGACTTCCTTGTTCGGAAATCAACCGCATATAGCTCAAAATATGTTCAACCCATACGGTACTGTCAACTTTTTTCTTGAAAAAATACGGCAATTCATAAGCAAGTTGCCGTGCCTGAGCATAGGCTTCTTGCATGGTGGCGCATTTGTTATTTTTAAGTTTCAACAAACGAAATGCTATTTCGAGTTCTTCGCTGTTATCAACCACAATAAAAGGAATACGTTCTGCAAAACCGCTTGAAGAAAGTACTTTTAAGTATTCCAAAATATGATAGAAAAAACCATTGATATTATAAATAATAAAAGGTTTGGTTTGAATAAAACCGTCTTGCATGGCCACGCAATCATAAGCAAGCTCATCCAAGGTACCAACTCCGCCCGGCGCAAATAATACAATATCTGATTCAAAAAGCTTTTTTTTGCGATTTTCCAACGTATCAGTCAAAACAACATTATTAATTTTTTGCAAGAACTCGTCAGTTTTGTAAAGTTTGAAATACTCTTGAGTGGTTACCCCGACAATCGGATCAACCCCTTGATAATGTTTACCGCCGTCTTTTTCCCACGTATCCATAACACCGCGAGCAACACTCCCCATGATTCCCGTATCGGAAAAACCATAATCCAAACGGAATCCCATTTTGGCAATCTTAACGCCCATATTATAGGCTTCTTCTTCATAAATAGGATCATTGCCGGGACGAGAACCACCCGAAACACACACTCGCAAATGCGGTTCTTCACAAGAAATAATGGCGGATGTTTTTTCTTCTGTCATGCTTCACCTCAAAAATCAGAATTCTTCAATATCTCCCATTGCCTGATGCGTGTAAAAATCTTTGGCAAATTCATCCAATGTTCCATTATCAAGAGCATTGCGAATACCTTGCATAAGGCGCTGATAATAGCGAATATTATGCCAAGTCAGGAGCATAACGGCTAAGACCTCGTTACATTTCTGCAAATGATGAATATAAGCTCGGCTATAATTTTTGCAAAGGGGACAATCACACTCAGCTTCAAGCGGGCGAGGATCTTCACGATGACGAGCATTACGAATATTTATGGTGCCGCGAGCGGTAAATGCCTGAGATGTGCGACCGGAACGGGTCGGCATAACACAATCAAACATATCAACACCTCGCAAAACAGCTCCCATAATATCATCAGGTCGACCAACTCCCATCAGATAGCGCGGTTTATCCTCAGGTAACATATCGGGAGCATAGTCCAAAACTTCAAACATGGTTTCTTGTCCTTCGCCCACAGCCAGACCGCCAATGGCATAGCCGTCAAACCCGATTTCACGCAATTTATCTGCCGAAATTTTGCGCAAATCCTCATAAGTACCACCTTGCTGAATGCCGAAAATACCATATCCGTCGCGGTTAATCCACGCATCTTTACTACGCTTAGCCCAACGCATGGACATTTCCATTGATTTAGAAACATCTTCATGAGAAGCCGGAAGTTTGACACATTCATCAAAGCACATGGTAATATTGGAATCAAGTTTATGCTGTATTTTCATTGACTCCTCAGGTGAAAGGAAAAACTTCTTGCCATCAACATGCGAAGAGAACCAAACACCATCTTCGTTCAACTTGCGCAAGCCTGACAAACTCATTACCTGAAAACCACCGGAATCAGTTAAAATAGGCTTGTCCCAATTCATAAATTTGTGCAAACCGCCCATTTTTTCGACTAAATCAGCACCGGGGCGCAACATTAGGTGATAAGTGTTTCCCAGCAAAATTTCTGCAC
Organism: Alphaproteobacteria bacterium; assembly: GCA_017452885.1. Classification (GTDB taxonomy): domain Bacteria; phylum Pseudomonadota; class Alphaproteobacteria; order RF32; family CAG-239; genus CAZU01. The sequence continues at coordinate 3,757 of JAFTLF010000047.1, read as the reverse complement.
CGGTTGCAGCAACTGATTCCGGCATCATCGCTTTAACCGTGCCACAAGTGCCGACAGGCATAAAAGCCGGAGTATTAACAACACCATGTTTAGTCTGTAATTTGCCGCGTCGGGCTTTGCCGTGTTTTTTTAAAACTTCAAATTGTAATGACATTTTTTATCCTTTCATTTGGCAAGAATATTGCCCTAATTCTGCTCAAAATGCAAGGAGTTTAGCATCTATGATAATACAAAAACAATTAAAGCCGTGCTTTATAACGGTACAAATACTATTCTTCACTCAGCGGGTTAATATCAATGGCATAGCCGGTAGCGCGAACAGTACGGATATAGTCAGGACCAAACTCATTCATTGATTTACGCAGACGGCGAATATGAACATCCACTGTGCGAGATTCAACGTAAATATTATCGCCCCAAACATTCTTGAGCAGAAACTCTCTTGAAAATACTTTACCTGGGGTTTCCATAAGCATACGCAATAAACGGAATTCGGTTGGTCCGAGGTGAATATAATTTTCTCCGCGAAATACCTTTTTTTCAACCATATCCATTCTAATATCTTCAAAAACCAGTTCTTTAATACCAGTTGGCTCCGGAGCATGACGCAATTGCGTTTTGACACGAGCCATCAGCTCCGGCACCGAAAAAGGTTTAGTAACATAATCATCAGCACCGGCGGTCAAGCCTTTTACTTTGTCTTCTTCTTCACCTTTGGCTGTCAGCATAATTATTGGGATATTTTTGACATCAGGTTTGGAACGGATTAATTTACAAATATCAATACCGGACATTTCCGGTAACATCCAATCAAGCAAAATAACAGAGGGATGATGCTTTTCTATTTCAGCCAACACCTTGTTGCCACGACTTTCCACAATCACGTCATAATCTTCTTTTTCAAGATTATACTTTAGCATCAAAGCCAAAGCTTCTTCGTCTTCAATAACCATGACCAGATGTTTCATCGGCAGTCCTCCTGTCTGTTTTTGCTGTTAAAACCAGACTAAAACAGCATAGTTAATTTTGTCTTAAAGCGGCTATATTACCGGCGTAATCGCCTCCTTCAAATACCGCAGTACCGGCCACTAAAATATCTGCTCCGGCGGCAACGGCTTCTGCTGCGCTCAGGGCATTGATACCACCATCAACCTCTATCATAATGTTGCGAGTATCAATCATCTTTTTTATACGAGTAATTTTTTCAAGTTGTGCCGGAATAAACTTTTGACCGCCAAAACCCGGATTAACACTCATAACCAGTATCTGGTCAACCTTATCAAGCACATACTCTAACACATCTTCCGGAGTTGACGGATTAAGAGAAACTCCCGCTTTGCAGCCCAGTCGCCTGATTTCTGTCAAAGTTTTATCAAGATGCGGACAAGCTTCGGCATGAACGGTGATTATATCGGCTCCGGCATTGGCAAAACACGCGATTAAGCTGTCAGGATCAGACACCATTAAATGAACGTCAAAAGGTAATTTTGTGTATGGACGTATAGCTTTGACAATAGCAGGACCAAAAGTCAAATTAGGAACAAAATGACTGTCCATAATATCCAGATGTATCATATCAGCTTTCGCTTCATCCAAGCGTTTAATTTCATTTTTCAAGTCGGCAAAATCAGCGCTTAAAATACTTGGGGCAATAATGGTCATGTTTTTCTCCTCTAATGATATTATCAGGATATATCAATATAATAAAAAAGCAAAGAACTTTTCAGACCTTGATATCTGTCTTTTGATGATTATCTGTCCGTCATATTCAATTATTTATAAAGGAGATTGTAATGGGACAAGTAGCTCAAAAAATATCTAAAGTTGATCATAATGAACTTTTGAAAACATTAAATATTGCCTACGCCGAAGAATGGTTGGCTTATTATCAATATTGGATTGGTGCGCAAGTTGCCGTCGGGCCGATGCGCGTATCAATTATTGAGGAGTTTATGGAACACGCCAAACAAGAACTTGACCACGCTTCTAAACTGGCTACCAGAATTATTGAACTTGGCGGCACACCGATTTTAAATCCCAATGAATTTGAACAAGTCGCTTCTTGCCGCTATGAAGCACCTACCGAACCATATATTATGAATCTTTTAAAACAAAATCTTGATGCCGAACGCTGTGCAATTGTCCGTTATCAACAAATTTGTGATATGACTTTTGGCAAAGATTATGCAACCTTCAAAATGGCAGCAGATATTCTTAAAGAAGAACTTGAACACGAACAAGAAATCAGTGACTTTGAAGAAGATATTCGTCAAAGTGTTGAACTTGGTTCGAGCACGCAGAGTATCTAACATATTGTTTTAAAACAATATATGAAAAAGGCAAAAATGTAACGGTTTTAATTGTTGACATTTTTGTCCATATAGACCAGAATATTGACAAATCGGATTCGCAAATATGCGATTAAATAGGTTTTATCTTGCAAATTTTATCAAGAGGAAACCATAATTTTGCTCCAAATAAAGTTTGGTTATCCGAAATGATTTTTGCGGATAAACTGAGGCTCTCTTCGTAAAACGAAGAGAGCCTTTTGTTAACAACTATCTTATGATTATGTTAGAGAGCTGTGAGCGCACACGCATGGGCGGATGTTATTCCTAGATTTGTGTGAGTTCCACCACAAGAACATGTTGAACCATAAGCTCCTCCACTGCAAGTTCCAGAGGTGAGATCTGTATCTACTACCAAATCTGCTTCTGTCGTTGTCCTCGGACAATACAATGCGTTAGTACCTCCACAAGTTGCTGTGGTGCAACAAGTACAAGTTCCGTAACTGTATCCGGAAATAGATTTTGTTGTCTGAGTATAGCATTTGTCTGTTGTCAAACCTGAAGGACACATTAATGATCGCGGTGTACATGAAGTGTCTGCTAAGTTACAGGCTTTACATCCACTGTAGCAATAACCTGTAGTAGCTCCAAGCTGTTTAGAGTATCTGGTTGTGCAGACGCTACCCGATGCCAATGTTGAATAACCGTACTCAGAACACTTTTTGGCCGCATAAGTTGAGCAGGAAACTTTGTAGCCATCGTTACAGCTGTCAAGTTTATATTTGGTTCCGGAGCTGTTTTGACAAACGCTACAAGATCCTCCGGTCGGGCATGATGCCAATGTATAATCAGTACAATCTTTATCCAAGCATTTTATTTTACCAGTATTAAACGGGCAGGCAATATAATTGGTACAACTTCCTGCCGTATCTGTGTAGCCTAAGGTTGCACAGTCAGGAGAAGCTGTGCAAGAGATAGCAGCAAATGCTTTTCCGGTACAAAGCAAAGATATGCCTCCTATAAATAATGCTAATTTTTTCATTTCTTTTCTCCTTCTTTAATTCTACAGTAAGCAATGAACTTTGCTTTTATCATAAGGACAGCTAATATAGCCGTTGCTACAACTGCTTGCACTTGACTCGTACCCTAAAGCGGCGCAGTCGGTGGTCGGAGCCGTGCAATAATAAGTATAATTAGTAGCACAACCGGTGATATAATACTTTTGAGAACATTCCTCGTAGGTACAAGCATACCCTGTCGGACAAGAAGCAAGCGTTCCTTCATTCGGACAGGTATTGCATTCAATACATCCGGAGCATCCGCTGGGAGCTTCTGTCTTGCAGGTGATACCTGCTCCACAGCTAACTGTTGCCGGACACGAACAGGTTGAAGCTTTTCCGTTGCACTTATCTGTTCCAATTATCTTAGGACTTGGGCAATTGCTTGAATCATATTTATAAATAGATGTT
>JAFTLF010000046.1 GCA_017452885.1 Alphaproteobacteria bacterium | reverse complement strand
TTAGCAGAAGTAGAATCTTTAGCATCATATCCGGCCATAGCCTTGAGCATAATTGCACAATCACGTACATCCTTGGCAATTGGACCAGCTTGATCAAGCGATGAAGCAAACGCAATAATACCATAACGAGAACAGCGCCCGTAAGTCGGCTTAATACCGGTCACTCCGCAATAAGACGCAGGTTGTCTGATAGACCCTCCGGTATCAGTACCGGTAGCTGCCGCACACATTTCTGCCGCCACCGCAGCAGCCGAACCACCGGAAGACCCTCCGGCAACCAATGGAACATCTTTGCTCCACGGATTAACCACCGGCCCAAAAGCTGAAGTTTCATTACTCCCCCCCATTGCAAACTCATCAAGATTTAGTTTACCGAGAAAATTTGCACCGGCAGCTAAAAGTTTTGCTGTCACCGTTGATTCATAAGGCGGAACAAACCCTTTAAGAATATTTGAACATGCAGTAGTTGCAATTCCCTTTGTACAAAACAAATCTTTAATACCAAGAGGGATTCCTTCCAATGCGCCTCCCTCGCCTTTATCTAATTTGCTCTGACTCAGTTTAGCCTGCTCCAAAGCCTGTTCCTGTGTTTCACAAACATAGGCATTATATTTGCGTCCGCTATCCATTTTATCTGCATACGCCTTTGTTAGTTCAACCGCGCTGAACTCTTTTTTCTTCAACCCTTCTCTAGCTTCGGCAATTGTCAGTTTTGTTAACTCTGTCATTGTTTTTCTTTCTAAATTAAATCTCAAATCTCTGAAAATTCGGCTGGCACACACAAACTAATCAGCCAAACCAATTTTTATCCTATTCCACAACCTTCGGAACTGCAAAATATCCATACTCTGTCATTGGCGCATTTGCCATAATATCATCGGCAACATTACCGTCTGTAACAACATCCGTACGCATGGTTATATTATTTTCATTAACAGAAATCAAAGGTTCAACATTTTCGGTATCAACTTCCTTAAGCTGATCAACCCACTGCAAAATTTTATTAAATTCTTCTTCTGTCGACGCTATTTTATCATCCTCAATTTTCAAACGAGATAAAAACGCAATTCTTTTAACAGTTTGAGTATCTATCGCCATTATTTTTTCCTTTACTTAATCACAAACGGCGGCAAAGCCATATCATATTGCAGTCGTTTTAACATACCAATCAATGAAATATCAAGCCCTAATTCTGCCTTAATACGTCTGGCTGTTGCCACTTGCAAACCGCCGGTCAATTCGCTGATTTTTTCTTGCAATGTCTTTTGTTTAGGATAAAAAACAATCGAAATTGCATCTTCCGGTTTAATGTAAGCAGCAGACCTCACTTCTTCCAATGCTCGCAGCAAGCCACCATTTTCACTTACCAAACCATTCTCCCTTGCCCCCAATCCGGTCCACACTCTGCCTCTGGCAAGCTTATCCATACGGGTAATATCTATATTACGCGCTTCTGCAACTTTGTGAACAAAATCATCATAAACTCGATCAAGAGATTTATTAAACAACTCTTTTTGCCGAACATTAAAGCTTCGATTAATACTCATTAAGCCGGACGTTTCACCTGTTTCAACAAACGCCCAATTAACACCGAGTTTTTTCCACATATCTTCCAAAACAATTTTACCGCCTAACACTCCGATAGAACCGGTAATTGTCATTGTATTTGCAAAAATATTATCTGCAGCCAAGGACACAAAATACCCCCCCGATGCGGCATAATTACTCATTGATACAACCAACGGTATTTGTTTTTTTTCTTTTAGGCGCTTCAAAGCATGCCATATTTCATTTGATGCAACATAGCTTCCCCCCGGAGAATTAACCCGAACAATAACCGCTTTAATATCTTTATCTTTTGCAATTTCATCAATTTGTGCCAAAACCGTATCCGAACCAACCAATGCTTCACCACTCAACGGATTATCAACACTCAAACCTTGGTTTATGGCTCCTTCTAAAACCAACAATGCAATCCTGTTGGCATTTCGATTATACATCCAATTTGAAGCATAATCGGCGACATCCAAAAATTCTCCCTGATAAGATTTTTTAATTTCTTCTCGCCAATCAAATTCATAACCTATTTTATCAATTAAACCAAGATTCAAAGCCTCTTCAGAAGACATTGGCGCACGATTAATAATAGAACGATAATCTTTCTTCGACAACACCCCATAACGCTCCGGAATAATCACACGAAACATTTCTTCTGTAAAAAATTCGGCCAAAAAACTCAACTCATCATAAAAAGATTTTGATGATTTTTTATCAATAAAAGATGCCATTGCATTTTTAAATTCATGACGAGCATAAAACTCCGGATACACTCCGAACTTATCCAAAACATTACGCAAAAAAGGAACTTCAATACTAATTCCCGTTACTCCAAAATCAGAATTGGGCAACATGGTAATTTCATCAAAAGCATTGGCCAAATAATATTCCGATGTACCGCCACCAAAATCACCAAAACCGTCTGAATATAAATAAGCTTTTTTACCATGCGAACGAAATCGCCGTATTACCCCATACAACTCCTGCATTTGTGCCAAACCGAGTTCTGAATTGCTGATTTTGGCAACAATCGCTTTTACCCCATCATCTTGCCCTGCGGCATCAATACTAAAAATCAAATCAGCAAAAGACGGTCGAATTCCACTGCCCACATCTGTCAATAAACTATCACGACGAACTTCATTAAAAGGCTCATCCAAATCAATCTGCAAAATCGCATTTTGCGGCACTGCAACAGCCCCAACCGGAGCCGATAACATTCCGACAATAACGAATAACAACAAAATAAATAAAAGACCAAACAATGCAAACGCATAAGTTACCGATTTTAAAAGAATTTTTACGGCCAATTTGCGTTTAACAGTTATTTTATTTAACAATGTTTTTGATTTTGTATTTGTCATTTTATCCGACCAATAAATAAGGAGCATTATACAATGCTCCTTATATTAAAAGTAATTACTCAATTGCACAACTGCAAAATCAGAGTTTTTAGCAAAATTATTCCGATTTCAAAGTTTCGGCAATTTCTGCAATCTTATTAATATTCATCATACCAACAGTATGATAACCGCAATCAACATGAATAACCTCACCCGTAATGGCAGCACCACAATCGGACAATAGCCCCAACGTTGCCATGCCGACTTCTTCTTGTGTCACATTGCGCTGAAGCGGTGCATTAAGCTCGTTCCAGTGCAAAATCTTACGAAAATCACCAATTCCGGAAGCAGCCAAAGTCTTAATCGGACCGGCAGAAATAGCATTTACTCTCACCCCCTGTCCTCCCATATCAGTTGCCGCATATCGAACAGATGCTTCCAACGCAGCCTTAGCTACCCCCATAATATTGTAATTAGGCAAAACTCTTTCACTTCCCATATAAGTCAAAGTCACAATTGAGCCACCCTCGTTCATAATCGGAGATGCAAATTTACAAGCCTCAATAAATGAAAAACAAGAAATATTCATTGTCATTGTAAAATTATCGCGAGTTGTGTCTATCATACGACCTTTAAGCTGATTTTTATCAGAAAATCCGATTGCATGAACCAGAAAATCGATTTTACCCCACTTTTCGCCAAGCTCTTTAAAACAAGCCTCAACACTAGCCGAATCAGAAACATCACACTTAATCAGCAACGGCTCTTTATCCAACTGTGCAGCCAAAGGCTGAACGCGCTTTTCCAAAGCTTCATTTTGATAAGAAATGGCAATCTGCGCACCATGAGCATTCAAAGCCTGCGCAATTCCCCAAGCAATTGATTTATCATTGGCAAGCCCCATAATAAGACCTCTTTTTCCGGCCATAAGACCACAAGTCACAGTCATATCTATTTCCTTCAACAAGTTT
>JAFTLF010000045.1 GCA_017452885.1 Alphaproteobacteria bacterium | reverse complement strand
GGGTCCGGGCGCAGGAACAGCTCCGGGAGACAGAGGATTCCAACTAGGATAGTAAATTCCTTCGGCCGGATTATCTTCCATACCCCAGTTGATGATGAAAACAGGTCCGATTTTAGCACGTGCTCCAGAAGTAGAATAGCATAGTTCGGGTTTGGGGTCGTTTACAACGATACTCATGGTCGGGGAGTTGAAGATTGTCGGGATAACTACACCGACGGTTTTACCTGTTCCCGGAGGAGCGCAACAGAGAACAGATAATGTTTCATTCATTTTGAGCAAGTAGCCTTTAAATTTGCCGACAACAATGCAAAAACCGTCAAGAAGCCCCATTTTTTTGATGTCACTTAATTCGGCAAGGCGAGCAGAACCATGGATGTTTGATTGGAAGCGGTATGGATTGGTGATAACACCGAAGATTAAACCCGCCGGAAAGCTTATGAAAGGCAAAATTGGTATCCATAAACTGATTGAAAAAGGTCCATGGTAGTTAAACAGCTGTTTGAACCACACCCAATAACGCGAATATAAGTAACCAGGCTTATTAAAAACTAAATCAAAAAATTTGGATACGTCGGCAAGAGAATCTTTGGATATACCGTTACCGATAAGGTATCCGAGCGGCATAGCTATAAGAGCGAGAATAATTGTAATGGTTACGGAAATAACAACAGTGATTACCATCCAACGAACAGCACTGTTGTATTCTTCCCATTCTTCACCTTTTTTTTCTATTGCCATTTATTCCTCTTTATATTTTAAGCGATACTGCGAATTAATTTTTTTAGTTTGTCAAAAGTTTCTTTTTCAATTTTGCCGTCGGCTTCTTCGAGTTCTTTGGCAAAGAGTTTGATTTCTTTTGGTGTTCCGCGATCGATACGTGTGACATGAATGTTTAAGTCGTTCCACACTTCGAACATGTCTTCTGCATTTATGATATTACCTATTTGTTCGATAACATAAGCGGTTATTTCAAAATTAAAATCTGCTTCGGAAAGTTTTTCCTTAAGTATCAAGCGAGCAAGATCTACTTTGCGAACAGGAGAAACACGATGAGAGCTTTCTGAAAACCATAAAGGTTCCTCATCATTGAATCTTTCTTCATCTGCCAGCCAATCACCAGGCTCTTTGTCATTAAGGCAAATACAAATTTGTGATTTTGAAACTCCGATAAAATCAATAAGTGTATTTTTGATTGTTACACCGGTGATAACCTCGTAACCTTTTTGTTTGATAATTTCAAGTGTTGAATTAGAGTTTGAACGAGGTGTTGAAGAAGATGATGATGAGGCCGTCTTGGCGGAAGAAGGTTCTTTTTTTCCTCGTTGATTGCGATCATTTTTGGGAGCGACAGTCTTTTCTTGTTTAATTTGTTCTTCTTTGCTTGTTTCAGGAGCCTTGTCTTCAAATAAATCAAAGTCAATATCGGTATCGTCATCTTCGCCAAGTTGGAATAATGAGTGGTTAAATTCTGCCGGTGGTGTTTTTATCGGAGTTGGTTTTAGAGATGATTTTGGAGCAGTTCCGGATAAAGTAGCACGTTTGTCTGCCGGAAGTGAATAGCTACTGTCTTCCAGAGGCGGACGAATGCTTTGAGGGCGGATTTCTTTGTAGGATTTTTTCTTTTTGACAACTTTAACACTGGCGGTGTCAGAAATCTTTTTGATTTGTTTTGCAAAAACTTTTTTGAACAGCCAAACCGGCAAAAACAGAATTTTTTCGATTATAGCTCCCCATTTTATCATACTGAGAGCCGCCCATCCTGTTAACCACACAGGAATAAACGTTAAGATAATGAGAACAAAAGCCCATTCCTTGACTTCGTCAATAACCCAACCATTAAGCCAAAGATTCCATGCGTAATTCCAATGTGAAAGACGCAGAATATCAAAACGCCAGTTGGTGAGCATAATAACACGAATACCTTCCAGAAAAAATACGCTCCAGAAGATACCTACAAGGATAATTCGTGTTAGTATCAATAACGGTTTCAAGCTGTTTTGGCTCCAAGATTCCCTTTTATAGAGGTTAGGTTAACATAAATTGGTTAATAACTGTTTTATCAATTTTTCTTAATTTCGGAAGAAATTACTTGATTTATTTGTTGGCGAATATTTTGCACTTCTTTGGCCTTTTCCGGTTTAATGGATTCAAGCTCGTTTTTTATATCTTCAATAATCTTCTGGCTTGATTTCATGTTTTTTAGGACGATTCGCGAGGAATCATGACCATATTTGCGAATAATGCGGCGATTGTAACCTATAATCGGATACAAAAGTATATTGATATAAGACACTTTGCAAAAGAAACGCCAACCCCATATCCATATAAAAGGCAATGCAACAATAGTGGATAGAAATATGTAGTCTTTTCCGGTTTTTATGACACCGCCTGATTGCCAAAAAGCGGATATTGTTTGCCATGAACGAGCTGATAATAAATTGAAATTCCATAAGGTGTAGATAATGAAATTAGCACAAGCGATAAAAATATAACTCCACAATATTCCAATTATTACGAAGCGAACAAATCGAAAAACGGATTTTAACATTATTTGATATTTCCTCTGATATTGTTAAAAGCTGCGGCGCGGACGGCATCACGATGTTCCGTACCTTTATCATGTTCGGTTGTTTTATCTTTTTTGCGTTGTTCAAGCTCGGCTTTTCTTTGATCGGCATTTTGAGCATCAGAAGCAATGGCGGATATTTCTCTATCAATCGCAGTTTGCTGTCTGTTTAACTGATCAAGTCTGTTAAAGCCCTGTGTTGCGTCAGTTTGCATATACCGTAAACTGGCTTCCATTTGAGCTTCAGACATAGTGTTAACTTCCGGAGCGTATTCGCTTTTGCCGTTAATGAACACTCGTTCAAGAGATGCGTTTTGGGGTACTTCTTTAAAAGCACCGTCTTTTAACAACTTGGATGTTGCTTCTCGGTGTTGTGCATTATTTAACATTTTTACAGATTCACCGAGAGCTGCGTGACCGGCATCAGAAAGTTGTGATAAGGGAGATTTTTCTTTATCTCCTTTGAAAGCACTTTTGCGATGTTCCATATCGTAAAGGTGGTGATAATAGGTTAGCTTACCTTCGCCATTAACCAGATTTTGAAATTCTTTACTTGGTTTGAGTTTTTCTATTTCTTCCGGTGTCATACGAGCGGCTTTTTCTATTAAGACAGATGCGGCATAATCAGCGGCAAAAATCTTTTCTTTGTAAAGAATATCAGCAGCATTTACAAATGTTTGGGTTATATCAGCATCCATGGCTGCGCGGAGTTCCGGACTATCTCCATGATCTCCAATGGTTTTTTGGACATTTTGATGAACTCCAAGTAAGGTTTTGTAGGTTTTTTCGTCAACAGTTATTTTTTGGGATTGCTCTTTACCTTTATCATCTTTGTATTTGCGAGTGATTGTATATTTACCATTTTTTCCAGCTACAGCGCCGTCGATATCCATTTCTCCGCGAATCGTTGAACGAACATAAGTACTCAATACGCGAGCACTTTTGAGTTGTGGGTCGTTTTCAATTTCATCAAGAAAATCTTTGCGGGCATTAAGTATGCTTTTAGCAAATCTGCTGGTTTTATCATCATGTTTTATTGCGCCGGAATAAAGATTTTCGTTATTAATTTTTTCTTGATTTTCTTTTTCCTTTTTTTTCTTGTTTTCTCGAGTATTTTTTAATTCGTCCAAGCCCTTTTTGATGCCGCCGCCGACCCAATGATAAGCGGAAGAGCCGCCTTTATATAAAGCATATCCGCCAACGCCGCATATTTTGTTGCCGGTCCAAGCGGCTGATGCAAGAACGACTTCTTTCATTAAAAAGTCGATAAAATCACCTTGCTGAATGTCAAATTTGTCATCCAATGGTTTACCCCAATCGGGATCATCCATCAGGCCTTTTACCTGACCGGCTTTATCACGTCCGTCAGATCCTTTGGGGGTGTTGGTATTGTTGGTGGTTTTGGCGGTTTCTACTTTGTTTTTAATCTCATCAACATCAAAACCCTGTTCGGCCATTTCTTTATATTTTTCTTCAAGCTTATCGTCAGACAAGCTTGCCAGGTCATCAATAGCTAAGCCATCAAGCGTAGGTTTTGGTTGAGGAGTAGGGTTATCGGTTTGATTGGTTCTCGCATCATTATCGGTTGGAGTACCGCCAGCATCGCTTCCTGATGTGTCTCCTGACGGCGGATTGGGGTTACCGGATGTTCCCGTGCCTGTCGGTCCGGTGCCGGTTACGGTACGACTATTATCGCCTGCACCTCTGGTGTTGTTGCTTACTATTGGGGATCTGCCCTGATTAACAACAACAGGTTCTTTTCTGACACCACTTACGCCTTCTTGAACGGTTGATGCGGCTTTACCATGATCTGCCATGTCGGAGTCCTTTCTTGTAAAAAGGTTTATTTTATATATGATAACAAGTATTTATCTTTTTGTCTATATTTTTGTACCAAAATTTTAGTCTTTCAGTTTTTTGAAAAATTCACCGATTTGTTTATTGACACGAATACCGTCTTCCGGTTTGGGCTTTATCATGCCAAAAAAGCGCGGCGGAATTTTATCAACCTCGATAGGCGCGTATGTAGCAGGATTGTTTTCGAGAATTTTTTGAGCGCCTTCGGGATCTTTTCGGGCGGTTTTAAAGTAGTTGGCAACCAAACGCTCGGCATCAATAGGGAAATTTTTTGCCTGAATGGCGGCAATGTATTTTTGCATGCGTTCTTTGCGTTGATTGTGTTCTTCAATGATTTGCCGTTCAATCTTGCGTTTTTTGGCTTTGGCTTTGCGCATATTATAAGCGATTTCGCAACCGTCAAGTTCAATCAAAATTTCAACATAGGAAATCAGAGCTGCCTGAAGGTTTTCGTCGGTGGTTTTTTCGGCAAAGCTTAAAATTTGCTCATCTGACGGGTTGGGCGGCAAGCTGGACAATCTGACGGGTTGGACGGTCAATAAAGTGCGCCAACCGGTGAAAATGTCATCATTTAATCTATTGATGCGGTTAGGACGGAAGCGAGGGTATATGTCTTGAGCTTCAAAAGTGAATACCGGAACTTCAACATTGCCGGCCACGGCAGAGGCAATTATGGCACCGGCAAAAGAGCAGTAGGCATTATATAACTGTTTTTCTTCGTTTGGTAAATTGGCAGCGTATTCGTTGTCATTATCAGATATAATTTCTTCTTTGTTTTGTTGTTTTAGTTCTTCTGCTTCGTTGATGTTATCTTGAGCTTCTTCCATTTGCTTGGCAATGAAGTTATCTAATAAAAGGTCAAAATCGTCATCAGATGTTGTCGGAGGGGTGTCGTTTAAAAAACCGGCAACTTCATCGTGAACATTGGTATTTTCAGACATTTTTAATCTCCTAATTGATATTGATGACGGTTTTGTTTTGTGGTTGACGGGGGTTTATAATGATAATTCTATCTTGTAGACCACCGTTTTTGATAAGTATAAATAAATTTGAATCGGAAATTTTGAAATTTTCGATGGTTGAGCCGGTCGGCTGTGCCAAACTGAGCGCTGAGGCTGGAACTTCCGGCGCGCGTGTTTTTTGGTAGATTATGGTGACGGCGTTTAACATTCCAAAAATAATAAAAAAAGTTAAAGCTGCGACTAAAATTTTTATTAATTTAAGTTTGTCCATGAACTAATCTTTCTTGCAAGTTGTGATTTTAACTTTATTATGAGCTAAAATAACATTGTATCAAGGTCTTGGTTTATGTCAGATATTATAACTTATATCACACCAATAGTTAACAAAGATTATAAAGGCAAACGAATCGATAAATTTTTAGCTGATTGTTTTGCCGATATTTCACGTTCACAGATTCAGCGTTTGATTGATGAAGGTAATGTGATGTGTGATGAAAATGTTATCGGAAACAATGCCTATAAAATTAAAGAAGGTGAAGTTTATCAATTGCTTGTTCCGGAAGCTGTTGATGCAGAGCCGGAACCGGAAGATATTCCGCTTGATGTGGTGTATGAAGATGAACATTTGATTGTAGTTAATAAACCGGCGGGCATGACCGTGCATCCGGCACCGGGATCACCGAATCATACACTGGTTAATGCTCTTTTATTTCATTGTCGAGATTTGTCAGGCATCGGAGGAGTGAAGCGTCCGGGGATTGTTCATCGAATTGATAAGGATACATCCGGTTTGTTAGTTGTGGCAAAAAATGATAATGCGCATAAGTTTTTGTGCGAGCAGTTTGCCGAGCATTCTATTGAGAGAACTTATTATGCTATAGTATTTGGTGTTCCTAAACCATTGAAAGGTGTTGTGGACGCAAATATCGGGCGTAGTCCGTATGATCGCAAAAAAATGGCGATAGTTCAGAAAAACGGTAAACACGCGGTGACTCATTATGAAACGTTGGAAATTTATAAAAATGAGGCGAGTCTGGTTAAATGTAATTTGGAAACAGGACGTACTCATCAGATCAGAGTACATATGTCAGGACTCGGGTGTCATTTGGTGGGTGATCAACTTTATGTTAAACCCAAAAAAATCGTTAATAAAGGTATTTTAGCTATAAAAAGAGATTATGTTAATCATTTTCCGCGTCAGGCGTTGCATGCGGCAAGCCTTGGTTTTATTCATCCGCAAAGTCGTGAATTTATAAGCTTTCATTCTGATTTTCCAGAAGATTTTGCTAATCTGATAAATGAACTAAAGTCTATATAAGAATCTGCTTATACAACCAAAGTATAGGTTGCGTTTAAAAATTTTTTCTCTAGTTTTGACTCTGGCCAATACGGACTCGAACGATTGAACTTTGAACTTCTGAGATAATGTTATGGGAGTAAAAAGATGGATAATGTTCTAGGTCTGAACGGGATTGATTTTTCGCCCGAGCTTAACATGGTTCGGTATATGCAGAAAATTCGTAGATATCCTATTTTGTCGCAAGATGAAGAATATGATTTGGCTGTAAAATATCAGCAAACAAAAAATCAAGAAATAGCCAAGATACTTGTTACTTCTCATCTGCGTTTAGTGGTAAAAGTTGTTTCTAAATATCGTGGTTATGGCCTTTCTATGGCAGAGATGATTTCGGAAGGAAACATCGGTTTATTGTATGCGGTAGAAAAGTTTGAGCCGGAAAAAGGCTTTAGATTTTCAACGTATGCTTTATGGTGGATTAAGGCTGCAGTGCAAAAATATATTTTGAATTCGTGGTCGTTGGTGAAAATAGGTACGACCTCTGCGCAGAAAAAGTTGTTTTTTAACCTGCGAAAAATCAAAAATAAGCTTAAGCTCAATGATGATCGCGAAATGTCTAACGATGTTTTAGAGGGTATAGCTGCTTCACTGGATGTTAGTGTTCAAGATGTTAAAGATATGAATACCAGATTAAAGGCGCATGATGGTTCGTTAAATTCGGTTATTGACAGTTCTTCTGACAGTGGGGCCGAATGGATGGATTTTATTGCTGATAATAAACCTACACAGGAAGAATCTTTGGCTTATTCCGAAACAATGCGTTATCGTCGAGATTTGTTTAACAAAGCGTTGGTGTGTTTGAATAAACGAGAAAAAGATATTTTATTTAAACGCCGTTTATCTGAAAAAGCAGTAACGTTAGATGAACTAAGTAAAGTTTATGCAATTTCCAAAGAGCGAGTTCGACAGATAGAACTTAATTCAATTCGTAAGATAACCAAAAATATAGAAAAATATATGTAATATATAAAAACGGCGGATAGGTTGATTTTCCGCCGTTTTTGCTATTTCATAATGCCGGAAATAATTTCATTGCCCCATTCTTGAGTGAGTTTTTCAAGCTTGTTGTCAATACTGTGTAAACGGCGTTGCGATGAGGCTTTGTAAATGGCTATGAAAAGGCTTGGTAATTCGTAGTATAAAACAGCTCCAATTGCTGCAAAACCAAGCATAATGATAATATTGAAAATATTTCCTATAATTGATACCGGTATGCCGGCAGCATATTGATTAAAGATGCGGACAAGAGATATGAAAACACCAGATAAGTTTAAGCAGCCAACAATTGTTAGTTTATAAGCATTTTTAGGGTCGGTAATAATAATAGTTAAGGTTGGTAATAAACCGATAAACAAAACAACCATAATCGGTAGCGAAGAAAAAGCTAATACTATAATACAGAATACCAACAAAAGCTTCTGCGCTAAATTAAGTTGAAATTTATTTTTGGAGGAAGGAGAGTTTTTTTGCAGAGGTTTTATCATTTGAGTATCCAGTATAAAAGACTGAGAACAAACGAACTCAGCATGGTTAAAACAGAAAGAACCGAAGCAAAGTGCAAAGCCAAATCCTTAGCTTCATCATCAAGTTTGGAACTTCCAGATAATATGCGATTACGCTCGGACATCAGTAAGTTAATTTTTTTCAAAGCATCACTGTATTCACTACGATCTTTTTGGCGTGCATCACTGTCTTCAAGAATATTGTGTAGTTCAATGATTTTTCCGTTTTTGGCAATTTTTACCAGTTCGTGTTCAAGATATTTCTGATATTTGATATTGTGATAGCTTTGAATAATCGGTTTGGAACTATTTATCAACCATTGACACAAATTGATAACTTGAACAGGTCCATTTTTATTTTGTATGGAAGCATATAAACGCAAAATGGCACTTATTTGCAAAGCATCTTGATGTGCGTTGATATCGGTTAATAAGCCATCGATTTTTTTGCCCATTTTACAGCGTAAATAAGCAATGATGTTTTTATCAAAAGGTTGAGAATCTTTGTGATTGTTGTAATTATCGTCCAAAGCTCGCAAAAGTTTAGCCGGTGTATTAACAAATTCATTACCAAGCAAAGGGCTAGTACAGGGTAAATCATCGTCAAAATCATACATTATTCGATCAATACCATAGCCATAATCATTGCGAGCAATGTAGGCCTTAAATTCATTGCTATTAGCCGGAGAATGTAGAGAAGTTTGTTCCTGATACCATAATCTTATGAGATCACTGCTAAGCAGGTTATAAAAAGTATCAAGGTTTTTACCCTCTTTGATATAATAGAAAATAGCCTTGGGTACTCCGCCGGGGAAAACAAAAATATCACCGGTTTTGATAGGCATGCTCGGGTCAAGAGTAATACAAACTTGTTCAACAAGGAAGCGGGGATTTTCTTTGGTTTTGTTTTGAGTAATAATCTTATCTATTTTGGCGTGAAGCTTTTCACTTTCAAGACCGTTTTTTATCCACTCAAGGAGTTTGCCGTTTTTTATGATAGAAACGGCTTCGTCTTGATAGCTGAGCATAGCTAATACTGCAGATTTGATGCTGTATAATTTTTCACCATTGATAGTTAAGGCTTTGATTGAACGATCAATGATTTCGCCGGAGGTAAAACCGGTGGTTTTTCCTTCTAAGAAATTGTATACTTGCAGGTGATTCCAGCGTATATCGCTGTTGTCTTCCAACAACGCTTTAATAATAGGTGAATAGTGAGCGCTTATTTTTTCATTATTGGAAAGAGCTGTAAAAGATCCTTTTTTGAGTTTGAGATTCATAAATTCAATATTGGTCAGAGGAGATGAAATTTCATGTCCGAGGACACATGCCATCATAACGACACCGATAGCATACATATCATCGCTGTTTATGCCGTTTCCTCGTGCTTGTGGCAGAGCCAACATATTGTTAATTGTTTCATAAGCAGAGGGCTGATGCAATCCGGGGAAAGAAGAAGCGCAATCTCCCAATACAAATTCTTCAAAAGAACTATCTTTATAAAAAATGTTATCCAAGCGGATAGCGCGGTGGGTGAGGTTGTAATTTTTGAGAGATTCACAGGCTGAACTCAAAGACAAAACCAATGATTTGAAGCGGGAGGCATTCATTTTATCCGCGCTGATTACTTCGGAAACCTTCGGACCGGTTGGTTTGACGTAAATAAGCGCCATGTTATGAGATTTTTTTGGTGTATAATAAACAGTGCCGTATTCTACCAGTTTGAGAAGATTGGGATGATCTATTGATTTGAGGTAGGGCAACAGGGACAACCGAGGCGAATATTCATTATCACATATCAGAGCAAAAAGTTGCCGTTGAGGATTTATTTTGTCTTTAACCTCATAGGCAGTAGAACCGTTGGCATCTAAATCAGGCAATGGTTGGTCATAATAAATTTCAAAACGCTCTTTTATAAGCGAAATCATGTCGGCATTTGTTTGCGAAGAGTTTTCCTTTTCGGGGATTCTTTCCTCAGATTCTTGTTCTGTTACCATATTGAATTCTTTCTCTTTTTACATAGATACAAGCTATTATAAATAGATTTTGTTAATAAAATACAAAGATTTTGTCTTTGTTGATTTTTGATAATATAATGAGAAAAATTGTTTATGAGTGAGATAAATTTGTGTTTAAGCAGGAAATCGATTTAGAAAAAGTTGTTGATACGACATCTGTTGAGGTGGATGATGCAGCAACATTGTTGGAACAAGCGCCTCGATATGGTATAGATTTGAATGCGTTGGAAAATCCTTCAAGCGTTTCGTTGATGCGAGAAGAAAATTTTATTTTTGAAAAAAATGATAAGCCTTTTTGGCATAATCTTGATATTAAACTTGGTGATTTGATTGAGCCTTTGGTTAATGATTCTGAAAGACCGATGGTTTTGGTTTGTGACGATAAAATAGCTTATTGTAACCAAGCTATTATGCAGATTTTGAATGTTAAAAACTCCGATAATATTGTCGGAGAGCCTTTTTTGTCGTTTGTTTATAGAGATGATTGGAATGTTTTGACAACAAGTATTGGAGAAATGCTTACTTCCTTAAAAAAGCTGCGAGTTCGGTTAAAAACTTTATCAGAAAAAATTGTGCCTATTGAATTTCAGGCTATTTATTTACCGGATTCGTCGCATTTTTCGTTTATTTTGGTTGGTAGTCATCTATCTAAGGCAAATAAGCCTTTTTTCAATAATTTGTATGATGACTTAACCGGATTGCCGAATTTCTTTTTGTTTGAAGATCGGGTGCAGATGGCGGTTAATAACGAAAATTATAAAGATTCTCGATTGCCAAAAGATTTGATTGCGGTAATAGCTATTAACATTGAGAATATGGAAGCTTTTCGCAAAATTCATCTGGAAGATTTTGTATATAAAAAATTGGCAAATACATTGGTGTTGAGTCTTAAGAAAAATCATACGGTTGCTCGCGGATTGAAATATCCTTTTTGGATTCTCATGCCGGATATTGTGAATGGTTATGAACTTGATTTGGAACTTAAAAAACTGCGTAATCTGTTTAAAAACGGACTGAGTGATAATTTTACTACTCATGAATTGATTGTTAATTTTGGGGTTAGTATTTTTCCTAATCCGGCAAGATCTGCAAAAAAACTGGTTGAACAAGCTATTTCTGCGTTAAAGGTGGCACAAGAAAGAGAGGGGAGCTCAATAGAATTGTTTAGTAAATAAAAACCCGAGCTGTAAAACTCGGGTTTTTATTGCTTGTTTTAGCGACGATCACCAAAAAATTGTAACAAGTAGATAAACATATTGATGAAGTCCAGATAAAGGGATAAAGCTCCGGCAACAGCCTTTTTGGTGATAATCTCTGAACTGTCATATTCAGAATATATTTGACGAATACGTTGAGTATCAAAAGCGGTCAAACCGGTAAATACCAGAATAGCAATAAAAGAAATCGCGTAATATAATCCGGGGCTTTTAAGGAAAAAGTTTACAAGAGTGGCAATAATTATTCCGATTAATCCCATGAACAAGAATGAACCCATAGCTGACAAATCACGTTTGGTGGTGTATCCGTAAATGCTCATACCGCCAAACATACCGGCAGTGATTAAAAATACACGAGCAATACTGGTTCCAGTATAAGCAAGAAAAATAGGGGTTAAAGAAGCTCCCATGACAGCGGCATATCCCCAAAAAAGAGCTTGAACTTGTTGTGCCGTACCACGGTTGACAACCCAACCGAAAGCAAAAACCATTACTAACGGAGCAATAAACATAAGCCAACCAAATCCAGACATACCGGTAACTTGTCCGGCAGGATTAATATTAAAAAATAAACCCAGCAAAGAAGTGTTGGCGATGACATAAGCCGTTAAGGCTGTGAGGCATAAACCAGCTGCCATAAAATTGTATACTTTAATCATATATTGGCGTAAACCGGCATCAATATTAGACAATTCTTCGGATTTGGATAAGGTTCTGTTTTCCATTTTCTGTTCCTATTTGTTGTTATGCTATTTTTAATATAGGGTTCATAATGTTAAAAATCAATTATATTTTATTATTTGTGTGTGGGAATATTTAAAACCAGATATATAAATCTTTGCCTTTGATTTTGAGCCAGTGACGACCTTCTTGCCAGTTGGGACAAAGATTTTCAACGCATTGCCAAAACTCTTTTGAGTGATTGGGGTGTTGTAGGTGAGAAACTTCGTGACTTACCAGATAGTTGATGACAAATTCCGGAGCCATGATAATTCGCCAATTGTAGTTTATGTTATTTTTGCTTGAACAACTTCCCCAGCGAGATTTCGTTTCTTTTACTGTGACTTTATGGACATGATGTCCAATTTTGGCGGCAATAGATACCGAGAGGTTATGTAAATATGTGGTTGCATATTTTTTTAAGAAGTCACAAACGCGACGATGTAAAAATTCCGGAGTGCCGCCGATTAATAAGCGGTTGTTTTCAAGTTTAATACCGTGTTGAGATGGATTATGTAAAATTGTGTAATTTTGTCCGGCGATTGATATTTTAGAACCGTTGCTAAAGGCTTGATGTTGTGGTAAACGAGCCAGTGTGTTTTTAATCCAGTCACGATGTTGCTCAACAAAGTTCAGTGCTTTGCGGTTGGAGCAAAAACGCGGAATTGTTAATATCGGGATACGGTGCCTTTCATCAATGCGCAAATTTAGTTTTTTAGCTGTTGCGGATTTGACGATTTTTATTTCAAATCCCAAAGCTTCGCTATAATTAAAGGTCTTCCCACTCAACAATGTAATTTTCAAAATCAGATACTCCGGATTCAGAAACAAGTTTGCGGTTTTTTACAGATATACCGGCTTCGTGTACCGAAGCTGCACGCTTTGTTATTAAAGGATGCCATTTCGGTAAATCTTGTCCGTTATCAAGTAGCCAGTAGGCACAAGTTTTGGGTAACCAACGAGGTTGTTCGCGTACGGCTTCAAGATTAATATCACGGCAATCGTGAACTTTTTCAAAACGATGTTCATAAATTTTACATAGACATGATTGACAATTCAAAAAGCGGCAATGAGTGTTGGTAAATTTGATTTTGCCGCGAATTTCCAACTTGTTAAGACAGCATTTGCCGCAACCGTCACAAAGCAATTCCCATTCAGTTTTGGACATGTCTTCAAGTTTTTTCTTTTTCCAAAACTCAGGCTCAATATCATCTATATTATCAAAGCGAGATTGGGGGTCAAACTCAGGTTCGGTCCAGTCAGTCATCGTTTTCATCCTCAATAATATAATCTTCCAGCTCATCTTCCGATACAGAAAGCTCGCTAACGACAGTTGTAGGAATTTTGAATTCTTCAGGAAGAGCTTTTCCGCTGACAAGAGGGTGCCATGCCGGAAGATTGCCGGTAGAAAACAAAATGCGGTAAGCGCAGGTTTCCGGTATCCAAAAAAGTTTATTGATATTTTGCGGGGTTAATTTAAGACACGTTGGTACGAGAGAGCAACGATTGGTATACTGTTTACATAAATTAGTTTTGCAGTCATGATAACGACATATAACATTGGTATAAAAAACATCATCAGTGTCTTCATTTTGTAGTTTTATTAAACAGCATTTGCCGCAATGAGTACATATAGATTCCCATTCTTCGGCAGAAAAATCTTTCGGTTTCTTAATTTGCCAAAATTTATTGTTCGTCATAATAAGTCATTTGTCCTTTTTTGGATATTTGATATTTCAGCCACAACCAACGCAACAAAGCCATAATAAAGAGCGGAATAAAAATATAAGTGAAGATAATTGCAAATAGCGTAAATCCGAAGATGATAGCGGTTACAACAAAAGCTAAACCTAAAGATAGAGCAACAAGGTAAGTAAGTGTATTTAAAAAATTGTTGGGCATTTAACTAATCTCCAATGCGTTCCGGTAAATATTCTTCTTTTGCCAGATTGCCGAATTGGGCATAATCACCATTCCAGAATAGTTGAACAGTACCGGTTGGGCCATGGCGTTGTTTGCCGATAATAACTTCGGCGATGTTTTGAGTGGTGCGTTTGCGGGCTTCCCATTCTTCTATGCGTTTTTCAAGATGTTCCGGTGTTTCAGAAGCTTTTTGTTTAGGTTCTTCGTTTTGAAGATAGTAATTTTCTCGGTATACAAACATAACAATATCGGCATCTTGCTCAATTGATCCGGATTCTCGTAAATCCGACATTAAGGGACGTTTATCATCTCGTTGTTCAACACCACGGTTTAGTTGCGAAAGGGCAATTACCGGAAGATTTAATTCTTTGGCAAGAATTTTCAAGCCACGAGATATTTCCGAAAGTTCTTGTACACGATTGCCCTCGGAGCGCTTAGAACCAGTGCCATTAATTAATTGGATATAATCAATAACAATTGCACCGAGCCCCTTGTTTCGTTTGAGGCGACGAGCACGAGTGCGAATAGTGTTTATATTAAGGCCGGGGGTATCATCAATATACAAAGGAATGGATTCCAATTCGCGAACAGCGGCAGCAATACGAGTAAATTCAGCATTATCAAGTTCTCCCGTACGCATTTTGTGGCCGTTGGTTTGGGTAACAGTAGAAAGAATACGGGTTGCTAATTGGTCGGCAGACATTTCCAAAGAGAAGAAAGCTACTCCGCGAGATTTTTCATCAATATTTTTTGCGTGTGACATATATTCGGCAACATTGTAAGCAATATTGGTGGCAAGAGCTGTTTTGCCCATGGCCGGACGACCGGCAATGATGATAAGATCGGAGTTGTTCAATCCGCCTGTTTTATTGTCTAAGGCATCGAGTCCGGTTGGCAAACCCGAGATTTTACCGTCTTTTTGATAGGCTTGTTCAATGTTTCCGAGGGAAGACACTAAGGCATCGGCAAAACTTTGGAAGCCTCCGCTGGTTTCGTTTTCATTAGCAAGCTCAAAAAGGCGTTTTTCTGCAGCCTCTATTTGTTCTGTAGCATCAGATTCTATTTCTTCTTTTTTGGCATTGGCAACAATGTCAAAGCCAGTGGCAATTAATTCTCTACGCAAATATTTATCATAAATAAATTGAGCATAGTATTCGGCATTTGTCAAAGGTGTAGCACTGTCGGCAAGTTTAACCAGATATTTTGCGCCACCAACTTCATCTAGAATGCCGTCTTGTTCAAGATAATTTTTGAGAGTAATAACATCAGCAAGATGTCCGCGAGTTATTAATTTAGATATAGTGTCAAAGATTTTAGCGTGAATCGAATCTGCAAAATGTTGGGGTTTTAAAAATTCAGAGATTTTTTCAAAAGCTTTATTGTTAGCAAGAACAGCTCCGAGTAAAGCTTGTTCAGCTTCAATGTTTTGCGGAATGTTTTCGATTTCAAGTTTATCCATGTCGGTAGTTTCCAGATAAAAGCGGTAATTATGTTTTAGTCTTTTATAACCAATAAAAAACAAAACTCAAATATAATGTCAGAATATGTTTTTCAGGCCTGTGGATAGTGGGGATAACGGGGATAAACAAAAGCTCCGTGTTTCTACACGGAGCTTTTTGCAAGAAACCAAAAAGGTTAATTATTTAGCAGCTTTCTTTTTAGCAATTGATTTTTTGATTTTTTTAGCTTCTTCAGTAAGCTTACTGTTGGATGTAGATTCAAGATAAGCATCCAAGCCGCCGTTGTGTTCAATAGAACGCAATGTTTTTGAACAAACTTTCAATTTGAACATTTTGCCCAGAGTGTCGCTCAACAAAGAAACAATCTGGAGGTTGGGCAGAAAGCGACGGCGGGTTTTATTGTTAGCGTGGCTGACATTGTTGCCGCTCTGAACGCCTGTGCCGGAAATATCACATTTTTTAGCCATTGTTTTGTATCCTTATAAAAAACCAGTTGCCTCTTAATACATATAAAAATCGTAATAGTCAAGGGGAAAAAGCATCTGATAGAAGGATAATGTCTTATTTATTGGTATTTTTTCCAATTAAATGTTGTCTTTTGCCGTTTTTTGTTATATCAAAGACGGGAAAATAAATGTACCCGTAGCTCAGTTGGATAGAGTATCAGCCTCCGACGCTGAGGGTCGTGGGTTCGAATCCCTCCGGGTACGCCATAAGACCTCGTTATGGTAACGAGGTCTTTTTTTATGGCTTCTCGGAAGGGGCGAATTTTAGTCATCTGAATCCGTTTCTTCATCCAAAGTAATATTTCCTTCTTGAAGCATGGTTTCTATTATCCATGATTTTTTTGTATAAACAGATATGTATTCTTCAAACAAATTGGCAACTAAAAAATTGTCTTTTTTGTTTGCTTCGTTGCGAATTTGTTGAGCTAAATCTATGAGAGTATGACAATCAGAATTTAATTCCTCTAAAACTTCATAAGAGCTATAATCACGACTTTCAATTTCTTCTATATTGGTATTTTCAAGATAATCCTTCATGGTTGCAAAAGGTTTTTCGTTTTGCATTTTCATTATTTCGGCAACGCTATCAAATTGTTCTTGAAGTTTTTTATAGAGCTTTTCGGTCAGTTTATGAATTATGATAAAATCAGAGCCGGTAATATTCCAATGCAGATTATGAAGTTTGATATTCATAACAGCTAAATCAGACAAAAAGATGTTTAGCAGATTTTTTTTTGAAACCATTTTTACTATCCTTTCGATTTGATGAATTTTGACATCTTTAATATAGTTTGAAAAAAACATTTTTTTAGAATTTGTAACAAAAGAGATAGTTTTTATCGTTTGATTATTTTGTCTAAATATGATAGATTAATAACATTCGTTTATATAATTGTCATATTATTGGTTGTGAAAATCGATGATGACAATTAATCTTTTGTTTAATTTAAAAAATTTTTTTACATGAAGAACAACATCATCTTCGGTTGGGACAATGCTTTGCAAGGCGAAACTTATCCCAAAATGCATTTGTGTTATCAAGCTGCGTTTGCCGCAATAGGTTGCACAAAAACGTGGACGCTTGAGGATACTAAGAGTATGCAAGAAGTTTCTCCGGCTGCTATTTGGGCAAACAAAGAACTTTGGGGCGAGCGCGGTGAAGAGGCAAAACAGGCATTTTATGCTAAGTTCAATGAGCTTCCGGTTGTTCCGCTTCGTGAGGGCGCTGTTGCTCTGTTAACCGTATTGGCAAATTCCGGATATAATATCTATGTGGTATCAAGCAAGACACAGGAGATATTGGATTTTGAGGTTGCCGAGTTGCGCGTGGCGGAGTTTGTTGACGAGTGTTTCGGTAGCGATGGTTGCGCAATCAGTAAACAGGAACAGTTGCTTTGCGTTCTTGAAAAAGCAGATATTGACGGTGAGGATGTTACCGTTATTGCGAATGCAAAATATCGTGAGGCTGCTGAAGAGCTTGAGTTGGAGTTTGTTGAGGCGAGCAGAGAAAGCTTTCGCAAGATTTTTATCTCAGAACTGGGATAAAAGCGAAGTAAGGCAAAAAAGAACCGGATACCTAGGGTATTCGGTTTCTTTTTTGTATAAAGATAAGTTTATAACAATGTTGAGAAAATTACTTTAGACGGATCTGTTTTTCCGGCTGTCATTTGTGCAAAATTCAAATATCCGTTGGATAGCATTGTTGCAGTAACACTGTATTTTTGTGCTTGGATTTGAGCAGCATAAGCGGCTGAAATTCCCGTTGTTGAGGTAGCTGATTCAGAAGGTTTGTCTGATATTTTTTTCTTTTTGCTATCTTCAGATAACATTTGTTTCATAACATAGTCATGTTTAAAGTCTTTTACTTGCAGAACTTGAAGAGCGTAAGGATGAGATTCGTTTTTATCTTCAATTTCGTTAGTGGTGCCGACTTCAATATAAAAATCACCTTTGGTGGCTCTATATTCACCGGTAACAATTGCTTTGAGCGTTTCGTATTCTTTGCTGTCACGTTCCGCAGTGCTATCAGCAATCAAAACAGGCTTACCGTTTTTGGAAGAGTATATTTTGAGTGACATTCCGGGAGCTAAAGGATCAAGAACATTTTGATTTTTCAGTTCTTCGGTTTTTTTGTCTTGTTCTGCTTGCCAACCTTCAGGATCAAGCTGTTTTTTAAGTTGGTCTAAGTATTCTTCATATTCGGAGAGATCAAGCACATTTTCGTCTGTGGAATCTGTATTACGGAGACTGACGGATAAATTACCATTGGACTGAACCTGAATTTTATAGGTATCAACGGAGTTAAATTTATCAATACTGGCAACGGCGGTTACGCGAGCATAATTCAAGCGGGTATATCCAAGATCACGAGCATTAGCAAAGTTTTCGTCAATATTGTTGACATCGGTAACTGTTTTTTCCCAACTATATTTGCCGTATTCGTCTTTATTGGTTATGCCGGATATGTTTACACTCATTTGTTCTCTCCTAAAATAGGATAACCTCTTAATTATCCATTATATTTAGCGATAATTAAGATATGGTTAACCTATTGTTACTCCTTTATTATAGCACTAAAATTTATTTAAGTAAACAACTGAGTGTTTATTCAATTACTTGGTCGATAATTCCTCCGCCCAAAACAATGTCGTTGTGATAAAAGACAACAGATTGTCCGGGGGTAAGGGCTTTTTGCATATTCTCAAATTCAACCCGAACAGAGCCGTCTGCTGCAGGTATGACAATTACCGGAGTTGGTTTTTGTGAAGAACGTATTTTGGCATCTGCTCTAAACACTCCGGACTTTGGCTCAAAATCCATCCAAGTACATTGAGATGCTGTCAGTACCCGTTTTAGAGTTTCTTCGTCATGTCCAAGAATGACTTCATTACGTTCTTTGTTGAAACCAATTACATAGAGTGGTCGTTCGGATGAAATACCCATGCCGCGACGTTGGCCAATAGTATAATTCCAAATGCCGGTGTGACGACCAAGAACATCTCCTTTGGTGTTGACGAAGTTTCCCGGATTAGCGCTGGTTTCAAGTAAGTCGCTATAATCTCCGGCGTAGAAATCTTGACTATCAGGTTTGTCACAAACATCCATTCCTGCTTCTTTTGCAATCTCGCGGATTTGTTGTTTGTTATAATCACCAAGAGGAAGAAGAATATTTGCCAATTGTTCTTGTTTAAGACGATAAATGAAATAAGATTGATCTTTTTTGGCATCAAGAGCTGATTGTAAAAACCAACGATTGCTTTGTTGATTGTATCCGAGGCGGGCATAGTGTCCGGTAGCGAATTTGTCAAAAATTAATCCCTGAGCGCGGGCAGTTCTGGGCAGGGCTTCGAATTTTATCATAGAATTACACCAAATACACGGATTGGGTGTTCGTCCGTTTAGGTATTCCTCGCGAAAATTATGTAAAACCAGTTTTTTGTATTCTTCTCGGCAATCAAAAACATAATAAGGTATGCCAATTTTTTGGCATATTTTGCGAGTTTCGGGAATTTCGGTAAGTTCTTTGGGGCCGAAGCAAGCATCTTTACCGTTAGGAGCCAGATTGCGAACAACTTCATCCCAAATGGTCATGGTGGCTCCGATAACTTCATGTCCTGCTTTTTTTAAAAGTAACGCCGCAACCGTTGAATCTACTCCGCCGCTCATTCCTACCAGAATTTTCATGGTCTATTCCTTTTTTTCAAAATCCAAAAACACCGGACGACGACCCTCTGCCAAGGCTTTGCGTTGATATTTTGTTTGGACCCAATCGACTGGTTCGTGTTTCCAGTCATTGCCACAAGAAGCTGTCCAACGAAAATCAGGACATTCATGAAGTTGGCGCAGTGTCCAACCTTTGTAAATTTTGTGATCAGTTGCTACACGCAAAATTCCTCCGGGTTTTAATATGCGAGCAATTTCTTTTAAATTATCAGGATTGATAAAACGGCGTGAAGCATGGCGTTTTTTGGGCCATGGATCTGGAAATAACACAAACAATTTGTCGATAAAATTATCGGGTATGCGCGCAAAAAGAAGTCGCACATCATCATTAAAAATGCGTATATTATCAACTCTATCAGGAAGAAGTTTAATGTCTTCCGTAATGTCTGATCCTTCTTTGATTCCGGTTATCAAGGTCAGTAAGTTAGCAACGCCGTTTTTGAAAACTTCGGCACCTATAAAACCAATATCAGGATTACGTAAAGCTTGTTCGGCGATATGTTCACCATTACCAAAACCGATTTCTAAATAAATTTTTGAAACAGCCGTTCCGAATAGTTTATCTTTTTTAAATACAGTGTTTTTATTTATTTCCATTTTAGGTAAAAAATTATCAAGCAGAGAGGTTTTGGCTTTACGAATACGTCGACATTGTCGGCGACCATAAAATTTTGGTTTATCGGATGTTAAAAGCATTTTGCAATTCCTTTACCAAGTCAAGTTTTTCCCAACTGAAGTGTCCGCGATTGTCGGGACTGCGACCAAAATGTCCGTAAGCACTGGTTTGTCCGTATATTGGTCGACGCAGTTCCAGGTGTTGGATTATGCCTTCCGGGGTTAGATTTACCATTTTATGAACAGCGTTCAATATTTGTTGCTCATCAAATCTTGCGGTGCCTTTGGTATTGATATATAAAGAAAGAGGTTCGGCAACACCTATGGCGTAGGAAATTTGTAACAAGCATTCTTTTGCCAAGCCGGCAGCCACAATATTTTTAGCAAGGTAACGCATCATGTAAGCCGCCGAACGATCAACCTTGGTTGGATCTTTGCCGGAAAAAGCACCGCCACCGTGAGGTGCGGCACCGCCATAAGTGTCTACAATAATCTTACGTCCGGTTAAACCGGTATCTCCGGCAGGACCTCCGATAACAAATCGTCCGGTCGGATTTATTAAAATACTTGTATCCTCAGAAAGTAATGTTTCGGGAATGGATTTTTGCAGTTGTTTGATAACAATCTGACGTACATCTTCGGACGAAAGTTTGGAATTATGTTGAGTTGAAAGTACAATTTTAGAAATGCGTTGAGGTTTACCTTGGTTATCATATTCTATGGTAAACTGGCTTTTAGAATCTGGTTCTATACCAGAAATTAGACGATTATGACGACTGACACTAATATCGTATAGAGCTTTATGCGCCAAATAAATAGGTAAAGGCATATAATCTGTATCAAAACCATCTTCTTTGCAGGCATAACCAAACATGATTCCCTGATCTCCTGCACCCATTCTATCAACACCAAGAGCAATATCAGGAGATTGAGCGTGAAGATAATTTTCTATGTCAACAGTTTCTGCCGAAAAGTCTGTTTGATTGTATCCGATATGCGATATTGTTTCTTTAACAACACGAAAAATTTCTTCGGTGTCGGGGT
>JAFTLF010000044.1 GCA_017452885.1 Alphaproteobacteria bacterium | reverse complement strand
TTATAATAGCTGCTATAACCGGAAGCATAATAATCACTCTCATATTCTTGATAATAAGACACACATCCGTTCAAAATCATTAAGTAGGCAATCAAAAACAGTTTTCTTATCATTGTCACGTCCCTCTGTTGCAAATATATACAACAAAAGTAAATTATAAGATAACAAAATAAATTCATTATTAAGCTTGACAAATCAATATATAATCATAATTTAAAAATTCAAAATGAGCGATAAAAACAATGCAACTGAAATATAACATCAATAAAGATACGTTAGATATTATCTTAAACGGAAATTTTCTTGATTTTGATGACAATCAAATCAAACAGAAACTGTTGCAACAAACAAAAAACCGCCAAATATCTCGCATTGTTATTAATGCTGCTCAACTACAAAATTGGGATTCTACCTTACTGGCCTTGATATTAGAATTAATAAAAACAGCCAATTACAATAACATCGCCATTGAATATGCCGACTTTCCTGAAAATATATCCAAGCTTATTGAGCTTGCTCTTGCCGTTGACCGCAAACCGGAAATAAAAAAAGAAATTAGCCTTCCTTTCATTGAAAGCATCGGCGCAAGCGGGCTTGCTGTCGCCCAATCTATTATCAAAGGTTGGAAATTTGTTCGTCATACTTTTATTTCAATCGGCCATTTTATAAACGGTAGCGCCGTCATGCGCCCAGTATATTTCATGTTTGCTCTGGAAGATTGCAGTTACAAAGCTGTCGGTATTGTATCACTGGTCAGTTTTATGGTCGGTTTAATCCTTGCTTTTGTAGGGGCTATTCAACTAAAAACCTTTGGAGCGCAAATTTATGTTGCCAGTTTGGTTGCCATTGGTATGACCCGTATTATGGGTGCAATTATGGTCGGCATTATCATGGCCGGCCGTACTGGAGCTTCTTATGCCGCAACAATTGGCACTATGCAAGTCAATGAGGAAATAGACGCTCTCAAAACCATGGGCATCTCAACGCAAGACTTTCTTGTCCTTCCTCGCATCATGGCTCTGACGTTAACAATTCCTCTACTAACAATATTGGCAAATTTTATGGGTATTCTCGGAGGAGCAACCGTTGGTGTCGTAATGCTGGACATATCTGCCGCAGAATATTGGACTTATTCCATAGACGCTCTAAATATGAAAAACTTTCTGGTTGGTCTTTTTCATGCTTTGGTCTTTGGCATCATAATTTCTCTTTGTGGATGTTATTATGGTATCAATTGCGGTCGCAATGCCGACAGCGTTGGTAAAGCCACAACTCAAGCTGTAGTTTCATCAATTGTTTGGATGATTGTTGCCACTGGTATCATTACGCTTATTTTTGAGGTGTTGGGAATATGACAAAGAATACCCCATTAATAGAAGTACAAAATCTAACCATCGCTTATGATGATTTTGTATTGCTTAAAAATATTAGCTTTACCATATATAAAAATGACATTTTTATCATTATGGGAGGTAGCGGATGTGGTAAAAGCAGTTTACTTCGCGTTCTAACCGGATTAACTCCGATAACCGAAGGTAAAATAATTATCAATGGCACCGATTTTACACACGCAAACGCACAAACTCGTAACGAAATTATGCGTAGTTGTGGTATACTTTATCAAAGCGGTGCTTTGTTCAGCTCTATGACTCTGGCCGAAAACATTGCTTTACCGCTACAACAGTACACCAACTATTCTTCTAATTTAATTCACGAATTGGTAGAACTCAAATTAGCACTTGTCGGTCTTGCCGGCTTTGGTGATTTTTATCCTTCCGAAATCAGTGGAGGCATGAAAAAACGTGCCGGATTGGCACGAGCCTTAGCTCTCGATCCGGAAATTGTTTATTTTGATGAGCCTTCTGCCGGTCTTGACCCTATAAGCTCCAAGCTTCTCGACAATTTAATAACAGACATAAATCAAAGTCTTGGTACGACCATCGTTGTCGTGACTCACGAACTATCATCAATTTTTGACATCGGTACCAATTCAATTTTTCTAAACGCCGCCACAAAAGGAATTTCCGGAACAGGCAATCCTAAAGAACTGTTGGCTAATCCACCTAACGAAGATATACGCAAATTTTTAACCAGAGAGGTAAAATAAGATGCGCAAAGAGCCCAATAAAAAACTAATCGGTTTATTTATAATAAGCGGACTTACAGCTTTATTAATCGTCATCGGTATTTTTCTGCGTGAAAAAATATTTTATGGCAATAGCGGAAAAACTCTGGTTATGTATTTTGAAGAATCAATAAACGGTTTAAACATCGGCGCTCCGGTTGTATTTAAAGGTGTACAAATCGGCAAAGTTGTTGATATTGACCTCATTGCTAATACTGAAACTCTTAACTTTAGCATACCTGTTTATGTAAAAATGATGCCTCGCAACAAAGATAGTATCACGCATGATGAAGTCAGTACCAGAATTGAATTACTTGACGCTTTGATAGACAAAGGTTTGCGCGCACGTCTTACAACTCAAAGTTATCTTACCGGATTATTAATGATAGAGTTAGAAATGTTACCTGAAACTAAAGTTATTTTGCGTAAACCCGCTGACAATCCATACTTAGAAATTCCAACCGTACTTTCACCGATTGGAGAATTGTCAAAAGGTATTCAAGATTTACCCATTCGTCAAAGTGTTGAAAAGTTTAATATCTTTTTTGAAAACCTCAACACTAAAGTCATGCCGCAAATAGAAAATATTGTTGCTAATATAGACAATGCCATCTCTGGCAACAAGGGATTACCATCAGAAACTATGACTAACCTTAATCAAGCTATCAACAATGTTGCAGAAGCGGCAAAATCAATGCGTAATTTTACCGACTATCTGGAACGTCATCCGGAAGCATTATTAAAAGGAAAAAGGGGATATTAAAATGAAAAAATTATTCACAATCATGACTCTGATTCTTCTCGGCGGTTGTATGGGTATAAGTCGCCCTGCCCGCTTTTATAGCTTAACAACACAAACTACGGCACCTCAAACATTCAAAAGTGCCAAAATTTTTGTAGGAATTGAATCGGTAAAAGTTCCGGTTTATTTGGATAAGCCTCAGATTGTCACCCGCAATCCCAATAAAGTTGAGCTAAATATATCCGAGCTTAATCGTTGGGCAGAACCATTGAGCGATGCTATCCAAAACACATTATCTGCCGATATTGGCAATGCTCTACCTAATGCCGTAATCAAACCCAGTTCTTTTCGTAAAGAAGGCTTCAATTACATTGTATGGGTTGAGATTACCAAATTTGAAGGAACATGGAATGAAAACGTAACTCTTGAAGCTTGGTGGAGCATCTTGAACAATGACAATCAACCAATTATCCGTAATAAAGTTAATTTTAACCGCCCACTTGGCGATACTTACGACAATCTCGTGTTACAACAAAGTTTGCTTATTGGTGAATTAGCTGAAGAAATTTCCACTTACCTAGCCAAACTACCAAAATAAAAAAATATTATACCACTGGCTGTCAACATATTGTTACCATCAACATTGGAAAAAAACAAACAATGATTAATTTATTATTGTTTGCAATTTTACCTTAAGGAGAAAACAAATGGCAACAATTAAACATGTCAGAAACATCAGTTTATGGCACTTAACCGCTGGAATAATCATGACTTTGTTGGGTACTTATATCTGGTTTAACCCGATGATTAGTTTGCTGGGTTTAGCTCTGTATTTGGGTATTGCTTTTATTATCGTTGGTATGGGCTATATCAGTGCTTCATTTTCTTTCCGTTCAAATTGGTACTTGCTTGTTGGAATACTTGATTTATTTGTTGGCATCATCTTTGTTACCAATCTCGGCATTACGGCTATTTCTTTACCAATAATTTTTGCTTTATGGTGTGCTGCCGTAGGAACAGTACAAATAATATCTTCATTTCGACTAAAAAAAAATAATTTGCCTTGGAGTTGGTCCTTAACCGCCGGATTACTCGGACTCATCTTTGGACTATGGATACTCGTTTATCCGATTGTCGGCACTATCACCATAACCGCATTAATGGGATTATACATATTCCTATATGGCATAATTGAAATTATTGAATATATTAGTAACAGACATATCATTGTTTTTAATTAGCACAAAAAAACTCTCCCAAGGGAGAGCTTCTTATGGCTGGCAAGATGGGGATTATGTAGAACGAAAATCAGCCCAACTTTATTGTATACTTGTTAATCACCGTTCAGAAATATTGGCAATGAACGAACAAGTCCAATTAATAAGAAGTCTACTTGCCGCTTAAAATGGGATGCGGACAAAAAGCACAAGGCGAAAAAAACAAAATCATGATAAAATAGCGGATTTATCACGATTCTGATATTACATCTTGTAATGCCTTATCAGGAAATGCATTGTTTATATAGCGATGTAAAGTCTGCCAAGTACAGCCCATAAGCCGTGCAATTTCTGATTTTGATACATTTTTATCTAATAGTTCTTTTATCTTGTTGTGCTTTTTCTCAAGCTTTTTATAAGTAAAACCAAAAGGTCTTCCCAAATGCTTTCCTTCATTTTTTAGTCTTTGAAGTGAATTTTTAGTGCGTTCAGAGATGAGTTGGCGTTCTATTTCAGAAGCCAAGGAAAAGGCAAAAGCCAAAACTTTTGATTGAATATCAGCACCAAGGCGATAATTCTCTTTTAAAGTCCATATTTGGCAGTCTTTTTCGAGACAATTTTGTAAAATTCCCATAACTTCTAGCAGATTCCTTCCCAAACGAGAAAGCTCCGAAGCGATTAAAATATCGCCTTTTTTGAGTTTTTTTAATATTTTTCCCAGTTTTCGATTATTTAAGACTTCTTTTGAAGAGATTACTTCTTCAATACATTTATCAATTTCTATATTATTTTTATCTGCAAATGCTTGAATTTCGTGTCTTTGATTACAAACCTGTTGGTGATTTGTACTTATTCTACAATATCCATAAATCATATCAGTTCCTTACAAATAGTTACATAACTATTTATAAGAATAACCAATATTTCTAAGGGAAAACCTATATAAAATAGACACTCTTCGTAAACCAACGTCTAGATTACATAACAAATATCCTTAATCCAATAAATTTAATAAAGCAAGGAAAATTTCAACAAATCCAAGCTTTTCTTAAAAAATCGTAGCCTTTTGAAAAAACAAAGAAAAACCCTCGCCAAAAACGTTGATATATG
>JAFTLF010000043.1 GCA_017452885.1 Alphaproteobacteria bacterium | reverse complement strand
TCCATATCTTCCGGGGCTGACCGTTTCGGAAGAGCAACCAGTTTTGATCCTCCCGGTAAAATTTCCGCCACCAATAAGGATACGGCAGAAACTTCAATAAGACAATACATGCGACTAACCGATAATTTTTGTTATCCTGCAGGATGTTTATTTGTCGTCACGGCAAAAAACAAAGAAGAGTACGATAATCTGCCTTCCGGTTGGATGATTGACAATATTGATTTTAAAGAAAATTCCGATCGATTAATCGCCGTAATAACCACACCTGAAAACATTGCAAGAGTCCGCAATTGGGCTAAAGAAGGCGGAATCAAAACCTCTAAAATCATGGACTTTGATGATTTTATCAGTCAATATCAACAGCAAAATAAGCAAAAATCAACCCCTGCTTTATCACAAATCGTACAAACCCGAAAACAAAAAGAATAAACACCGAATTCATCAAAAAAACTCCTTCTCAATAAGAAGGAGTTTTTCATATTATGCAACAGATTTTAAACAATCGTTGTTCTCACTCATGCGGCGACAAATAAAATCAGGCCGCGCCTCTTGCGAGAGAATCAAATCTTTTACACTTTCTTCACTCACGCTTCTACCTTGCTGTTGCAATGTATATTCCGTCACGCCGCCATCCAACACCAGACACGATTTTATTCCGGCACGATTAGCACCAAGAATATCTGTTCCCAATGTATCTCCTATCATCAGCACTTTTTCTCGAGATCCTTTATAATCTTGCAATACTCGCTCAAAAACACCGACATCAGGCTTACCGTAACGGACTACATTTCCGCCCATTTCTTCATAGATTTGAGCAATTGTTCCTTGGCGTACCACAAATTGTCCACCTTCATTCACTCGCAAATCAGGATTAGCACAAACCAAAGTTAAGCCTGCTTTTTTAATACGCTGCAACTCGGGCAAAAATTCGTCAACCTCCAGACGATCTTCACCATTAATTTGCGGAATGCCACAATAAGCAAAATCAGCATCCTCAATAGTATCAACAACCGAATAAACCGAATCATTAAAAATTGCCGGCAATTTTTCAGGCTTTTTGAAATTAGCCGTACCAAAACAATACAATTTATAACCCGTTACCGGAAGTTTTTGTGACTGAATCTCTTCATAAGCAAATTGTCCTGATGTCAAAATCGTATTGTAATGCTTTCCCTTAAACAATCCCTTTCTGGCATAACTATCCATAGCTGTGGTAGATAAATTTGTCCCATTTGACAATACATGAACTTGTTTACCTTTTGCAACCAATTCCGCCATTACTGCAATCGCAGATTTTAACACTCCATTTTTTCCGATAAACGGCCCATACGCATCTACCAGATAAACATCAAATTCAGGTAAATATTTTAAGCTTGATTTAATCATGATATATATTTTTTTAATTAACACCGACTAAACCATAACATTTTTAGACAAATAATCAAGTATCTTATATACAAAAAACAGCCTCAATTGAGACTGTTTTTTGCAATGATCACGAACTTTACTTCTTTCTGGAAGCGATTAGCTCCAGTTCTTTTTTACGTGTTACAACTTGAGGACAATCATCGCGAGTCATAAAGTAGTCATACATACGCTCTGGCCTTGCACGATCTACTTCATCCCACAGAGTGGTTATAGTACCATAACTACTCACATACTCGTAATTAATATCGGCTCCTGCGGATAACAATTCATCAAAACGACAAATATCTCTATCGTCAAAAGCTTTTTTCAAATCGTACTGAAGCTTGTAACGAAGCGTATACTCTTCAACATCTGGCGTTTCTCCTGCGCAAAGTTTGGTTACAAACTCCTTCACAATAACATCCATATATCCGAATACTGGAGACGCTTCCCAATAGCGATCACAAGAAATTTCATCACAATAAGTATGCCAGTTCCAACACTTCTCATCAAGAGACAAAGCCCCATATTCGGCAATAAATGCCGGTATAAGCTCTGCTAAGTCAACAAAACTTTTCTCGCTGAGAATATCATAGCGATCTTTATGGCAAACAGCATTATGGATATTCTGCAGAACTTTATTACGCGGATCATCTTCTGTAACTTCATCCTTTTTCTTGGTTGAGGTTTCCTGTGTTGAAGCAACAGCTTCCTCGTGTACAGTTTCATTCTTCTTTGAACTTGCGCCAAACAAAGTGGCAAAAAATCTCTTTAACATAATTCATCTAATTTAATTGGTTATTATGACAATTAATCTATCATATTTTTTTGTCCATGTAAATACATTTTGTCAAAAAAATTACATTGACAAACCACCATAGTCGATATACATCCAATATATCACTAAAATCGTGTTAGTCATGAAAGGAAAACAAATGTCAAAATGCAATAATCCTAAATGCACTTGCGAAAACTGCCAATGCGGTGATAATTGTCAGTGTGATGGTACCACTTGTCACTGTGGCGACAAATGCTCTTGCGATAATAAATAAAACAAATTTTTACAATATTCATTTTTAATCCCCGATAAAAATCGGGGATTTTTATATACGTAAAATATTTTTCCAAACACATGTTGACAGAATAGCCAAAACAGCGTATAATCCATGCTAATAAAGCAGTATAGATATGTATAACTTAATAAATTACAACAATGAGAAAAAGAATTACAGAATTGACAAACGTCAATGTCAACGGAATGTCTGCCGCAGAGATTGTTAACACAGTTGTGCTTCCCCGTATTGTCTATCCTACAGGTCAAGATATTCGCGGTTGGCGCATCGGTGACGATTTTATGAATCTAATGGCAGATTTTGCACCGGATTTCTATCACGCTGACTCATACACCGCTATCATTTTGCTTGAAATTGCCATGCAACGTTTATCTTGCGGAGCTGTTCTTCATGACCCTACTCCGGTTTTGGATGCGCTCCCCAACGGCTACAAACAATATTCATCAGCATGTGATCAGCCGGGATTGATGAGTAACGGGTGTTGGAATTTCATTCGCAAACAAGCAGCGTTCTGCCTCTCAATTCCGCAAACGAGAGATCACATGACCAAGATAATTTTCGGTTTGTATGATCATCTGGACAAAAACGGAAATGAGCTGTATGGTTTCACGCTTGGTGGATCTGACTTCAAGACCTCCGGCAAAGAAGTATTCGATTTTGCGACCCAAACAATCGGCAATCTGACTTTTCAGGAGCAATACGAACACTTTGCCACTCCCAATCGTTACATGAGAAACAAAGAGTTCTTCCGTAACAATTGGCAACACATTGACAAGAAAGATCTGGCTCAACGTTTGAATATCAAAGGCTTCTTTAAGGAATTTAAGACCAAAAGAGCAATATTCAATAACTAGCGTTCTGACAACTCAAACAAAAAGCGTTACCGGAGAGTAACGCTTTTTGTTTATCTTTTACTTCCTGCTTCTTTCAGCTTCATAACTTTTATCTCT
>JAFTLF010000042.1 GCA_017452885.1 Alphaproteobacteria bacterium | reverse complement strand
GATGCTACAATAAGATATATATACTTATTGGCCCATAAAATCGCCTTGTTCGCGGTACTTCAAGCCTTGTTATATATATTTCAAGTGGATAATTCTCTTGACATAAAAAACGGTCTGCTTACTTTTGTATTCTCGTGTATCACAATATTTGGTTTAGGTACAGCAATATATATTTACGCTACAATATCAGATCCAACAATACAATGGCAAATTTTCACTATAGCACTTGCTTTTATTGGATTGAACATTCTACTATACATACTTATTTCACAAATATCTAAATTGCAAAAAAGCAAGTATGAATTAAAGTTATTAGAAGAAAAGCTTGAATTTGAAAAAGCGCGCCACAATGATGCACACGCCATATGGTCAAACATACGTAAAATTCAGCACGATATAAAGCAACATTTAACGGTTATCAATAGCCAGCTTGAAAATAATGAGATTGATGATTGCAAAAAATATATTGGAAATTTATTGCCTAACGTAGAACAGATAGGTAAACTAATCAAATCTGATAATAAAATATTAGATTATCTTATCAATTCCAAATTAAGTAATCTTCCCAATACTGAAATAATTATCTCAGGTTCTATAGGAAGTCTTGCCGATATAAAAGAATTTGATTTAGCTTGTTTATTTGGAAATATTCTTGACAACGCCATTGAAGCAATTCAAAACGTGGAAGAAAAACGAATTGAACTTCTATTTTTAAGACAGAATTCAAACCGAATTATTATATGTAAAAACACGATAAACGGCTCTGTATTAAAAACAAATCGTGAATTGAAAACCACAAAAAAATCAAAAGATTCCCACGGATACGGGACAAAAATAACCGAAAAAATAGTATCTGATTATCACGGGATGATAGATTATTTTGAAGAATTTAATATGTTTGGCGTACAAATCGTACTGCCTGAGCAAACTAAATCATAACAAAAACAACAATATTTTCGTAGCCATGCAAAAAAGGAAGTCGGTACAATGTTAATTGCCCGACTTCCTTTTTATATATCTCAATTATCTCTTACTTGTAATAATTTTTTTCATATTAACCTGGAGCCCGCTGTTCTTTCATATTTGCTCATAATTTGCGATATCTGTTTAATTATCATTTTATATACATAGTGATATTCCTTGCCGTCGTTCATAATTATCTCCGTAATGCTACTTGCATAGTCATAGTAATATTCGCATGTGTAATTTATACTTCTACGGCCAACTTGCAGAGTAAACGCTTCAGCATATTATATATCCCTATAGTAAATTTATAATTTCCCAATAAGGCTTTAATCTATCCTTCAAGAGCTTATTCATATTTTTCATAAGTTTCGGTGAATAATATACTTCTGCTTCCGGTGCCAGCTCAAGATTATCTATCTCCATGTTACATACCTCTAAAAGCGCTCTTTTAAGTTTTTCTTTTCCCTCATTTACAGTATTCATCGGCAAATCATTTCTCCTTAAAATTAAGATCATGCTCTATCTTCGTATCTTTTTTGAGAACTATATTTATTAGAGCCGATTAAAATCAGCTATTTTCTTCAATTTGTTAGACAAATATTAAATTCAGTTGTAATTCTAAATTTAATATATTTTTTATAACAAAACCAAAAAGGAAGTCGGGCACACAACTGTATGCCCGACTTCCTTTTCATACCTCAAATCAGCTCTCCACTTACCGCACCAATCACTCCCATAAACACAACCAATAACACGATTATCACAACCGCTATCCAACCTCCGGCAACAATCGCGGCAACTATAGCTTTTGTTCCTGCAATCGCTGCTTTAATAGCAGCCGCAATTGCTTTAGGTGCAGTTTTTAGAAACTTCGCTGTTGCAACTGCAGCTTTCTTCATAAATCGTGCGGTTTTAGCCGTTTTGCGACTCTCAGAATAGACTTTCTTAGTAGTTTGAGGAATTGCTTTCCACTTGCAAACAGATTTCTTCTTGCTTCTCTTTTTAAGTCTTACCAAGTTACCACGACTTTCATTTATTCCCCATCTGCCGGCGCGGTCAGCACCACAAATAGCAGTTCCGCCAATACGTTCTGCTTTTTCTTGCAGGAAGCTGCTTGCATATTCGGTTTCGCTTTCATAATCACCCTGCCCCTGCTCTGCGGCATTTTGAAGATTGGAAACACCGCCCTTTGTTTTTTGAACAAGAATCTCCGCGCGGTCAACTTTCTTTATGCTCCGAAGGGCTTCTCTCGTTTTAATTCTCATAAGCGCTCGTTGGGATTAGTAGACATCAAGCGGTAAAGCTGGGTATCTTTCGGGAAGTTATTTACAAACGGCACAAGTGCACCGCCGATTTTCGCAAGACCATGTCCTGCTTCCACATTGGTTATATACGACGTCTGCTGTTCTGAAATCCCCATAAGCTCCGCGAGTTGCT
>JAFTLF010000041.1 GCA_017452885.1 Alphaproteobacteria bacterium | reverse complement strand
GAGAAATTACAGGAGCCATTGTGACAAAAATGTGATTTGTTTTAGAATTTGGATTGTTTTCTTTGGATTATCGGGCCTGGCACTCCGTGCCGCCCGAGAATCTAAAATGTAACTCATTAATGGAGCCGCCCTTTTCTGGGCGGTTTTTTGTGTTGCAAAAAACAGAAAATAAAATTTTCTTGCATTCGGCTTCTTTTCCGCTTAGACTGCCTGTGTACCTTAGGGTACGGAGACTACAAAATCTCCATACATAACGCGGTGTTGATATAGCACCGTTACCAATTATATCCCCGATTACGGTCGGGGAGCTTTCAGCGTATGTCCAAGGCTCTGCCCAAAGGCTGAAAGGGTCATTTCGTTATGTATGATTTTTGTACTCCCCGGCCACCTTAAGTTTTAAGGCGGCCTTTTTGTTATGAACTTAAGGAGACTATAAATCATGCGACTTTTCTATCTTACGGCGCTGTTGCTTTGCCTGAGCGCCTGCACTACCCTCACCAGACAAGAGCAAAACGAACTGCGCAACCTTAAAGCCCAAGGTATCACCGTAGATAAGCCTGCCGGCAGTTTTGAACGGCCGGTCAGCCCCGGCGGCGCGGCGGCTCTCAACCTTCTGCCCGGCATCGGCAATTTTTATCTGGCCAGCGGCAACGGCGGCGACAGCTCACACTGGCTGTACGGAACCTTAAATCTCCTAACTTGGCCGATATCTATTCTGTGGGGAATTCCCGAAGCGGCAATCGATGCCAACCGGATTAACGAGCGTGAACTGATTTATTATTACAAATATGACCGCCAGGGGCAAAAAGAGCTGGCAAAAGAAGGAAAAAGTTTAGAGATGTGATAAATAACAAAAGAGCCGCTTAAAACGGCTCTTTAATTTTAGATTTTGCTCTTCAGATTTGCAATCAAAGCATCTACACCACCAGGATTATTTTTAATAAAAGCGGTATATTCATTGCGGGCGGTAATTGCCAGACTGACGTTCTCGATAATGATATCGACAATTTTATAGTTGCCGCCCTTTTCTCGAACACGCCAGACAACCTTGGCCGGCTCGCCTTGTTCCATCGGCACAACCGAATTTACAAAAACTTGTCCTTTGGAATTGGATGGAGATGTGCCTTTGAAAATAAATTTCTTACCCTTGAATTCATCAAAACGTTTTGACCAAGTGCTGACATTGAGCTGACGGTATACTTGGATAAATTCTTTGCGCTGTTCGGGGGTAGCAACTTTCCAATTGCGTCCCAAAACAAACTGACCAATAAAATCCAAATCTAGGGCATCGTTAAACAATTTGGCAAAACGAGCATCCTTTTCTGCCTGCGAAACATTGGCATTGATAATATCTTCAATACCCTGCGAAGTTACGTTTTTTACAAAATCCTCTGCCTTGACGGTGTCTATTTCGGCATGAGCTGTTCCGGCAAACAAAAATACTGTTGCAAAGACTAATTTTAAGAAATTTTTATTCATAAAAGTTCTCCTGTTCCTTATTCTGTCATATCTTCTTCAACATCAAAGTCAAAATCATAACTGTGTGAATCCGTTTGCGGGGCAAAACGGCATTTATATTTCTGTTGATTTTGGCGATAAGCGGAACGCATGGTTGAGTAAAAATCAACAGAATTGCGTTTCAAATCGTCATAAATATCCATATATGCCTCGGCAACAGCTGTGTATTTGACAGCGGCGTACGAATATCTGATTTTATCACGAATATTGGCATCATTATATGTTACCCAATAGACAGGGTCTGCAACAGCATCAACAACCGAACCGGTTATACCACGTGGTGAACTGGCTCCCAAAAACGGAACAACAATATATGGTCCTTCCGGCACACACCAACTTGCCAAAGTTTCGTTAAAAGAGGTTTTGTTGGGATCCAACTTCCATGCCGGAGCAACGTCAAACATGCCGCCCAACCCCATGGTTGTGTTAATAGCAAAACGTCCTACACTTTTTAGAGAATCGACAAACTCAAGCTGCAACAGGTGATTTACTGCCGAAACAGGCTCTTGAAGATTGGAAACAACACCATTGATACGTTCACGAACAAAAGGAGTGGTTATCTTACGATACCCTCTGGCAATCGGGAACATTACATTTTCATAAAAGCCTTCGTTAAATGCAAAAATCTTACGATTAACAGCTTCATAAGGGTCTGCATCAACCTCCGGACGCTGCAATTGTCCATCAAAAGCACAAGCATTTAACATTAATAAAGTTGCGCAACCAATTACATACTTCAGATGCTTATTCACCTTAACCTCTCTAAATAATTAATCTGTAAGTTAATATATCATCATATTTTGTTAAATCAACTAATTTCAAAATACATTAAGATAATGTTACAAAACGGAAATTTTTTGTGTTTTGCAAAGTCATCTTAACTAACATATCATCAGCAACAGTTGAAACAAATTGTAAGGACGAATATAATGACAAAACCTTCTAAACCCATTATGCTTTTTGACTGCAAAACTTCTCAAAATGTTATCGGTCAGGATAAGTTTCTTAAAGCTTTTGAGAATATTTTGAATCATGGTGCATATTGCCAAGGACCGGAAACAAAAGAATTGGATGAAAAACTTGCTGCTTATTCAGGTACTAAATATTGTTCTACCTGTGGTTCCGGTACAGATGCGTTGACATTGGCTCTCATGGCTTGGGATGTTAAACCCGGAGATGCCGTTTTTGTTTCTTCGTTCACATTCGTTGCCTCGGCAGAAGCTCCTGTTTTGCTCGGTGCTACTCCAATTTTTGTTGATTCCGATCCGAATACTTTCAACATGGATCCTAAAGATTTGCAACGTGCAATTGATGAAGTGAA
This sequence comes from Alphaproteobacteria bacterium, assembly GCA_017452885.1. GTDB lineage: Bacteria > Pseudomonadota > Alphaproteobacteria > RF32 > CAG-239 > CAZU01. The sequence goes on along the minus strand of JAFTLF010000041.1, from coordinate 583 downwards.
AAAAGAAGGCAAGCTCAATCTTAAGGCCGTTATTCCGGTGGATATTTTCGGTTCTCCTTGCGACTATGACGAAATCATTAAAATTGCTCATGACAATGGGATGAAAGTTCTTTCTGACTCTTGTCAGTCATACGGCTCTGTTTATAAAGGCAAAAAGGCAGGTTCAATTGCAGATATGACAGCAACGTCTTTCTATCCGACTAAACCTTTGGGTTGCTACGGTGATGGTGGTGCTGTATTTACAAACTCTAATGAAGAAAATGAATTAGTTAAATCTTGTCGTGTTCATGGTATGAGTCCGGAAGATCACTATGACAATGTTCGCCTTGGCATGACCGGTCGTCTGAACTCTTTCCAAGGTGCTGTTTTGTTACAGAAATTAACTGTATTTGATCAGGAGTTGAAAGATCGTTTCCGTGTTGCCAGCCGTTATGATAATGAATTGGACAGTTATTTTGGCAAACAGAAAATCTTAGATAATTGCAAATCTGCTTATGCCCTTTATACTATTCACTGTGAAGATCGTGATGAATTGATGGCTTATCTCAAAGAAAACGGTATTCCGTGCGGTGCATATTATCCG
>JAFTLF010000040.1 GCA_017452885.1 Alphaproteobacteria bacterium | reverse complement strand
CTATTACTGTTATAACACTGTAAATATTTATAATTAAATAAAATCCATAATTTTTGGAAGTTTATTTGATTACATCAACAATAAAAGTCAAAGGGCTGTTTTACAAAAACAGCCCTCTGATTTTTATTACGAAAGTTTCTTGGCCAATAACTGATTCACCATTCCCGGATTTGCCTTACCTCGCTATTCTTTCATAACCTGTCCGACAAACCAACCCATAATCACTAAATCGGCATTTGCATAATCGTATTATATGCCTTGATTGCCGTATCACGTACGGCAACAACTGTTTCAAGAGCAACCTCGGCATTAGAAACCGCAAGAACAACATCCTGAATATCGGCTTTTCCCTGAATACCGGCAATAGATGTAACCTCAGCCTGCTTGCTTAAATTGGCAACATCCTGAACTGCAGATTTTACCATATTGCCAAAACCTGACACTTTAGGTTGCTCAACCTCTGCAATTTTTTGCTCATTAGCATTAATTCTGCTCAAAGCCTGCTGATAAGCGTTCAAAGCACTGGAAACATTATTAATCACTATTCATCCCCTTATTTCAAAATATCTAGTGTGGCAGAACTCATCTCACGTACTGTCCGCATCATATTCATATTTGCATCATAAGCCCGTTGAGCCTCTTTCATATCCATCATCTCAATCAACGGATTAACATTAGGCAACAACACATATCCATTGGCATCTGCTGCCGGATGATTTGGCTCATATTTTTTTTCAAACTGCGAATTATCATGTTGTATTTTATTAACCCGTACCATTTGAGCGCCGGTCTCTTGATCAACATAGTTTTGAAAACTTACAACCTGACGACGATATGGCTCTCCTCCCGGCACATCGGAAACAGAATCAGCATTCGCCATATTTTGCGAAATCACTTTCAGACGTTCAGCCTGAACCCGCATTCCCGAAGCGGCAATATCAGCACTAACTGTCAGACTATTAGACATCAACGTTTCCTTTTTTAAGCATTAATCTTAGTATTCGCTGTTTGCAAAAGCGATTTATACTTGTTGAAAATAGTAATTGTATTCTTATATTCACTACTAACTGTGCTGGCTTTATTCATCTGATCTTCCAAAATGACACCGTTTCCGTCAATCGTCAATGCTGCTGCCGGATTGGGCGTGTATACACGATAAGAAGTATCAGGTGTTTTCAGACCGATATGTTTGGGATTGGTAGTTTGTAATGTAATAGTAGAAAACAAAGAGGAGTCAAAATCCTGCTTTTCAACCTGACGAGCCAAATATCCGGGTGTATTAACATTAGCAATATTCTCGGCAATAATTTTTTGCTTTGCCGACAAATACTGTATATTTTGATTAGCAACACTAAAAACCGAAAGATTTTTAAAGTCCATTGATAACTCCCCACAAAAGTTGTATGTCCCCACACACAACAAACATGCAAAACTTGTGCCAAATAAAAGCCCTTGCTAAATTAGCAACCCAAAGTTAGAATATCAAAAAAGAAATTCACAATTTAGGTGTCTTACATGTCTGACAAAAATAGTAGCACAAATACATCTCAAAACAACCGGTCAAAAAATTTGTCCACAGATAATAGCGACTATGCAGTTGCTTTGAAGTATGATGCACAAAAACATAACGCACCGATTGTCACCGCCAAAGGACAAGGCGATATTGCGCAAAAAATCATCCAATTAGCTTTGGATAACAACATTGAAATCAAACAAGATGCCGATCTGGTTCAGATATTGCGTGCAGTAGACATAAACGAAGAAATCCCCTTGGAAGCTTTTGCCGCAGTTGCCGAAATTATTTCTTATATCTACCAACAAAATAATAAATCGTGATTCGTGATTCTTAACTGCAAATCACGAATCACAAATAACTATTCATATATCGGAAAACGACGACACAGCTCAATAACTTTTTTTGCCGTTTCGGCAATAACATCATCGGCATTTCCTAAAGCTGCCGCATCAACAACATCAGCAATCCAGTTACCTATTTGCTCAAACTCTGCTTCCCTAAATCCGCGCGTTGTTCCGGCAGGTGTTCCCACGCGAATACCCGAGGTAATTTTGGGCGGCATCGGATCAAAAGGAATGGCATTTTTATTACAAGTTATATGAGCCTTATCTAAAACATCGGCAATCACATCTCCGGTCACATTTTTAGGACGCAAATCCACCAACAACAAATGCGTATCTGTTCCGTCGGATACCAGATTCATTCCCCTGCTCTTTAGTGTTTCACCCAATATCTTTGCATTTTTAACTACTTGCGCCGTATACTCCTTAAATTGCGGAGTCAAATCTTCTTTGAAACAAACCGCTTTTCCGGCAATTACGTGCATCAATGGTCCACCCTGACTACCGGGGAAAATTGCCGAATTGATTTTTTTTGCTAAATCTTCGCGATTCGTCAAAATCATACCACCACGAGGTCCGCGCAAAGTCTTATGCGTCGTAGTTGTTACCACATCTGCCCATTGCAAAGGATTCGGGTGTACTCCACCGGCAACCAATCCGGCAAAATGTGCCATATCAACCATCAAATAAGCACCACATTCATCGGCAATTTTACGAAAACGCGCAAAGTCTATTTGCCGCGGATATGCCGAACCTCCGGCTATAATCAACTTCGGCTTATTTTCAGTTGCAAGTTTTTCAACTTGTTCATAATCAATCAATCCGGTTTTTTCTTTAACACCATAAGCAATAGCATTCAGCCACTTACCTGAAATTGAAACCTTTGAACCATGCGTCAAATGACCACCGGCATCAAGACTCATCCCCATAATAGTATCATATGGCTGTAAAAGAGCCAAATAAACAGCCATATTAGCCTGACTTCCCGAATGTGGTTGCACATTGGCAAATTGGCAATTAAACAATTTTTTGGCCCGTTCAATTGCCAAAGTTTCAACAACATCAACAAATTCACAACCATGATAATAGCGTCGTCCGGAATAACCCTCGGCATATTTGTTGGTCAAAATAGACCCCTGAGCCTCCATCACGGCCTTGGACACAATATTTTCTGAGGCAATCAACTCAATTTGATCCTGTTGACGCTTAAGCTCACAGTTAATCGCCTCAAAAATTTCTTTGTCTTCTTGTTGTAAATCTTCTGTAAAATCCATTTTATTCTCCTATTGTATCCAACTCATCGATTCGTCTTTGATGACGACCGCCCTCAAAAGAAGCATTCATAAAAGTTTGCAAATACTGAATCACATCTTCGGGTTTCTGAGTTCTTCCGCCAAAAACAACAACATTGGCATTATTATGCTCACATGCCAAATGCGCTACATCATTATCATAAAGCAGAGCTGCGCGGATTCCTTTATGACGATTTGCTGCAATCGAAATTCCGATTCCCGTACCGCAAATCAAAATTCCAAACTCAGACTTTTTTTCAAGAACATGCCGACACAATTTATCGGCAATCAACGGATAATCACACGATTCTTCGCTGTGTGTTCCCAAATCATCAAGTCTAACTCCCTGATTTGCAAAGTAATTTATCAAATAAGTTTTAAGAGCAAAACCGCCATGATCCGAAGCTATCGCAATTGTCATAAGCCTCACCTCTCCTCTAAAAATTCAAACTTTTGCTATCATATAACAAAGTTGTGATAAAAAAACATATTTTTAAAAAAAATCTATTGACGTGGGAAAAAATTATTGTATATATAGAGGCACCGATTGAGAGACGGTAACCAGTTGGCCGGTTGGCAGAGTGGCTCATGCAGAGGACTGCAAATCCTTGTACATCGGTTCAATTCCGGTACCGGCCTCCAAAAAATACCGTATTCCGGCTTAGCTCAGCGGTAGAGCAATCGGCTGTTAACCGATTGGTCGCCTGTTCGAATCAGGCAGCCGGAGCCAATAAAAAAGACCTACCTTGCGTAGGTCTTTTTTTTGCTCTCTGCTTGCCTGCGAACAGGCGATGCCTGTGAAGAATCAGCTCGAGGATAAAATCAACCGTTGCTCCGGTTGATTTTACCGCAAGAGACGTAGTTTTGTTAATATTTTGAGCCGATGCTAAACGGCGATAAAATATTTACAAAACAAGTGACCGACGCACACTTGGCGAATATTATGAGCCTAGTAAGCCAGAAGCCGGAGCCAATAAAAAAGACCTACCTTGCGTAGGTCTTTTTTTTGCTCTGTTTAATTGATTTCTATTGACAAACATTCTCAAAAAAATTATAAAACCCCCATTCATTTTATATTTCTAGAAACTATTAATTCAAAAAATTACAATTATGGAACTAAGACAAGAAAATTTACTATCTTGCCCTAAAGAAGCAAGTGGTAATACAGAAACTGTTGAAAATCGCGCAATGCAACTTTTCAAAATCGCTGAGTTTTTAAACGCGTATTTCAACGATAGCTACAGTGAAGATGTTTTCCAAAAGCGTTGTCTTTGGTGTCGAGTTCAACTGGATCAAAATTTCTTTGATCAATTAACTTTAGCTTCAGAATGCAAAGAATCAAAACAACGAACGGAAACAATGAAAAAACTCCACATTTATGTTGAAGATTTTTTAATTGCTTATTCTGAAAATTTCTTCACGCACATCGACAAAGATAGTCAAATTCTAATCATCCACGCTGCAGACCAGTTACATCACAGAATGGACAGAAAAAAGCTTGAAAAATTTTTCCACATTAGTGGATTACTACATTAAAATTTCCATACACATACGCAAAAGCCGCAATCACCAATATTGCGGCTTTTGCTATAAATCTACCTAGAACACATATCATTCACAAAAAAACTCTCAACAGAGAGTTTTTTCTGATTCCTACATAACATCTTCCCCAGCCGGAGTTACCGGTGTAACAGAAACCGGAGCTGAATCCCCGTCAGCAGGAACCAAGCTTTGCAATGTACCGATTGCTTTCTTGCGTTTCAGCTTATTAACAAATTTCATAGAACGCTGAGCATCCCACTTCTTTTTACCCTCTTCACGTTGAAAAATTTGTTGATAAACCTCAATTGCCTGATCAAACTCAGACAATTTGGTCAAACAACTGGCCAATCCGTCATACAACTTGTGATGATAACGATTTCCGATAATCATTTGCGCTTTTTTATAACACTTAAGCGCATCATTAAATTTCATCATTTTTTGATAAACAAAACCAATCGAAATCCAAGCCTGAATTTCACGACTGTCAATATTAAGAATTTTGGTAAAACATTTGATAGCCGAATTGTTATCACCCATCAGCTGATATGTAACACCGACACCATTCCATGCCTTGATGTTATTTTTATCGGCAGAAAGAACTTTCTTGAAGAAAGAGATCGCTCTGTCATACTGCTTAAGTTTTTGCAATGTAACTGCAACACTCAACAATGTTTGAGCATGCTTATTATCAATCTTCATTGCTTCTTCCAAAACGTCTAAAGCTTCTTTATAAGCAAACATATGCTGTAATGCAATTGCTTTACCGTTAAGAGCTTCCAACGAAGTCTGATCAAGAGCAACCGCCTCATTAAAACATTGGATTGCATCCTTATACAAGCCGCGCATACTTAAAGTCACGCCCTTGTTATTAAGTACTTCTACCGAGTTTGGGTTCATCGCAAGCGCCTTATCAAAACACTCAACCGCTTCCGTGTAGCGACTGAGTTTTTGAAAAGCAAACCCCTTCGAATTTAGTGATTTCCATGAATCCGGTTGTTCGGCAATTGCAGCATCAAATTGAGTGATAGCTTCTTTGTACATGCCTTGATCGAGCAATTCTTGCCCTCTTTTATAAGCTGTGTTTTCGTTTGATTTAACCATATTTTTCTCTTCTTCAATTATAAGTTCAAAATAATTACTGTTTGCCAACTTATCATAATTAACAAACACTGTCAAGATTCCCCTAGCTTATATTCATGCTAAAAACGCAAATTTTTGCGCACATCCATATCGGTACGAAACTCTATGCGCGAACAACCGTTTTGACGGCAAAAATCAGCCCATATCCGTCGCTTTGCGGCAAAATAACCTTCATAATTGCGACGAAATTCCTTACTTCCGCTATTAAAAATCAGTTTTTTACCGGCATACTGAACCATATATTCTCCCGATTTTGGGGCTTTTTCTTCCAAAATATCATACACATCTATCAAATATAGCTCTCTATTTTTGGCAAGCGCCATAAGCTCAGATTTGATTTTTCCTAAATCATGGTTAAAATCACTGATAATAAAAATCGTTGAACGATTACCGGTATTTTGCTCCAATATTTTCAATGATTTATTCAACTCAACACCTGCTGCTTGAGGTTTTTGCAAAACAGCATTCCCTAGTTCCACAATCTTTTTAAAAATTGCCAACAACTGGGCTCTGCTATTCTGAGGTTTAAACCAATAAGTTTTTATACCATCAAATATCACTGCCCCAAAGCGATCTTTTTTTTCTAAGGCCAGCCAACCAATCAGAGCTGCCAATTTCGATGCCGTCACACTTTTCAGTTCTTTTTTGGTTCCAAACAACATTGATGCAGACAAATCCAACCACACATAAACTTCCAAATCACGCTCTTCAGTAAAAACTTTGGTATATGGATGCTGTTTACGAGCGGTCACTCTCCAATCAATATCTCGCACATCGTCGCCAAAATTATAAGCACGAATTTCTTCAAACTCCATACCTCGTCCTTTAAAAGCAGATTTAATATCTCCGGCTTGTACGGTACTTGCTTTTTTATGACTGAAGTTACGAATATAACGTATCTGCTTACGCATTCCCGTCAGTTCTTCTAACGAAACGAATAAACCGTTACCCTCGTCCTGAGTTTTTTTATTTCTGAACCAAGATTTTAGGCTCACTCATTTTCTCCTATGGCAATGGCACCAATTTGAGAATTTGCGCTATAACATCGTCTGTTGTCCCTCCCTCAGCCTGAGCTTCAAACGAAAGAATAATACGATGACGCAAAATATCAAAAATAACAGCCCTAATATCTTCCGGTGTTACATAATCACGTTCTTGCAACCAAGCATGAATTTTGGCACATCGATCAAGTGCCAATGTTGCACGCGGACTGGCTCCATACATAATATATCCCGACATACGAGCATCATATTCTTTCAAATGTCTGGTCGCCATAATCAATTGTACCATATATTCTTCCACCGCATCGCTCATATGTACTTTCATCGCTTCTTGGCGAGCAAGCAAAACATCATTAACATCCAACATCGCAGGCACACCAATTTTTTGCTCGCTTATTTCACGACGAATAAGTTTGAGAATTTTCTTCTCACTTTCAGCATCGGGTTGATCAATTTTGATATACATCAAAAAACGATCAAGTTGCGCTTCTGGCAAATTATATGTTCCTTCATGTTCTATCGGATTTTGCGTTGCCATAACCATAAACAATTTAGGCAAGTCATAAGTATTTCCACCCACACTTACTTGCCGTTCAGCCATTGCCTCTAACAATGCGGACTGCACTTTTGCCGGTGCGCGGTTAATTTCGTCTGCCAAAATCAAATTGGCAAAAATCGGCCCCTTACAAAACTCAAATGTTCCCTTTTCTGCTACATAAATATCACTACCGGTAATATCCGAAGGCAAAAGATCAGGAGTAAATTGAATACGATTATACTGTGTTTTAATTGCTGAAGCCAATGTTTTAATAGCTTTGGTTTTGGCCAAACCGGGAGCCCCCTCAACCAAAGCATTACCATCGGCCAACAATGTGATAATCAACTTATTAACCAAATCATCCTGACCGATAATTTGCTCATCCATAAAATTTTTTAATGCAATAATTTTGGTTCTGACCTCAGACATTTTGCAATCCCTTTTTTGTTGTTATCAGACAGATTCTGCTTTGACAAATAGCATATATCATATATATTTCCTAAAGATTAAAAAAACAAGAAGATTAGCAATGGATGATATTTTTGATTTAAGCGAACCAACATCACCTCAAACTTTTGATAATATTTCCGCTTTGCGTCCGCAATGTCCGTGGTTAGAGATTCTCAATCCCGAACAAAAAAAAGCTGTGCAAACCACCCAAGGACCGATTCTTGTTCTCTCCGGTGCCGGCACCGGCAAAACTAAGGTTTTGACTTCACGCTTAGCATACATTCTTGCCAATCACTTAGCCAATCCTTGGGAATGTTTAGTGGTCACTTTTACCAATCGTGCCGCTAAAGAGATGAAAGAACGCGTACAAAACCTTATCGGCGAAGTTGCAAATTCAGTATGGCTCGGTACATTTCACAGTATTTGTGTCAAAATTTTGCGTAACCATGCCGAGATTGTCGGCCTCAAATCTAATTTTACAATTCTCAGCGAAGATGATCAAAAACGTGTTATCAAACAAATTATTGAAGAGCAAAATATTGATGACAAAAATTATTCACCACAAGCTGTTTTAGACAAGATTTCTCGATGGAAAGATAAAGGTATCACTACCGATAAAATTAGTACTGATTTTAAAGAAAACACTGTTACCCGAATATACAAACTTTATCAACAACGTTTGCTCGAACTTAATTGCGTCGACTTTGGTGACATCATTCTTTTTGCTCTTGTTATCCTCATGTCAAACCAAGAAATATTAGAAAAATATCAAACACGTTTCAAATATATTATGGTTGATGAATACCAAGACACTAACGTTAGCCAATATTTGCTCATTCGTTTACTTTGCCAGAAGCATCGCAATTTATGCTGCGTTGGCGATGATGACCAATCAATCTATTCATGGCGTGGCGCAGAAATCGAAAATATCTTGCGTTTCAACAAAGATTTTAAAGACGCTATCACCATTCGTCTTGAACGCAATTATCGTTCTACGGCACACATCTTGGGGGCTGCATCTAATTTGATTGCTCATAACGAAGGTCGTCTGGGCAAAACACTTAAAGTAGCAGAAAACTCACCTGCTCAAAAAGTCGACAACAGCAAAATCAAAATTATCAGCACTTATAACGGGGAAGAGGAAGCTCGCCACATTATTGAAGAAATAGAAACCCTTTCCCGCGGCCAATACCGCTATTCCGACATGGCGATTCTTGTACGCACTGCAACCCAAACCCGCGAATTTGAAGAAAAATTTATCTCGGAAGCTATTCCATACCAAGTAATTGGAGGACTAAAATTTTATGAACGAGCCGAAATCCGTGATGCTCTTGCCTATTTTCGGGTTATTTTGCAACCTGACGATGATCTCGCCTTAGAGCGTATAATCAATAAACCGACACGAGGTATAGGCACAAAATCAATCGAAAAATTTCGCAATGAAGCTCGTTATTCTCATTCATCCATGTATCGCGCAATTGAAAATATGCTTGCTAACGGCTCCATTAACGGTAAAGCTAAAGGCGCTTTAACCCAATTATTTGATAATTTTACCGAATGGCGCAAGATGATGCCAGCTTTAACTCCTGATGAACTTGCTGATCGCGTATTAGAAGATTCCGGTTACATCGAAATGCTCAAAATGGATAAATCCGCCGAGGCTCCCGGTCGATGAGAAAACCTTAAAGAGCTTGTAAACGTCATGAGTGATACTGACAAATATCCTACATTGGCAGAATTTATGGAACATGTTAGTTTGGTTATGGAAAAAGATGATATGACCAATGAAAACAAGGTGATGTTAATCACTTTGCATTCCG
>JAFTLF010000039.1 GCA_017452885.1 Alphaproteobacteria bacterium | reverse complement strand
GTCCTATTCCCTGCACATATCGCAAGCCGGATAAAAGTCTTGGTATATGCAATATTGACGGTTTAATGTGCCTGTGGGACAAAGAAGGTTTGCAAAAATTAGCCGGCACCACGGGAAATCAACTTTCTCGCAACACCGGCAAAACTTATACACTATCTAAAGATGGTAGAAGTTAACGTAATTCAGACGCAATTTTTTCGGCCAACTGCTCAAGTTCGGGTAGTTGGTCTTTTTTGAGAGCCGACTTGATTGATGTCTGTGGCGTAATAATTGTCATATCTTTCATTTCCTCAAAGATTTTTGACATTTGCGCCCCTGAAGTTGCTGCCCAACTACCATTCTGCAACAAAGCAACTGTACGTTTTTGCATGTTATGAGCTTTCAAATCAAGTAATGCGGTTTCAACCGGCGGAAAAATTCCGGCATTGTATGTTGATGAAGCAAAAACAAGGTGAGAACAGCGGAATGATTCAGATATAATTATTGATGAATGAGTTGATGAGGCATCATAAATACAAATATTTTTGACACCTTTTTGTGCCAACATATTAGCTAATACATTAATTGTGTTTTCCGTATTACCATAGATACTGCCATAAACCAAAACAATTGCTTTATCTTCCGGTGTATATGTACTCCAACGTTGATATTTTTCGATAAACCAATCGCAATTTCTACGCCAAATGGGTCCATGTAAAGGACATATAGCCGATATTTCTAAAGAAGATGCTTTTTTGAGTAATGTCTGCACGGCAGGACCATATTTACCAACAATATTGGTGTAATAACGGCGAGCATCATCAAGCCAATCTCGCTCAAAATCAACCTCATCGGCATAAATATTGCCATTTAGAGCGCCAAACGTGCCAAAAGCATCTGCTGCATAAAGATATTTGTCTGTACTGTCATAAGTTACCATAACTTCCGGCCAGTGAACCATCGGAGCCATAACAAAATGGAAGGTATGACGACCGGTACTTAAGGTATCTCCTTCTTTAACTATTATTGCTCTACTATCGACATCAAAATCAAAAAATTGCTTTATCATGGCAAAAGTTTTGGCATTACCGACGATTTTGACATCAGGATGGCGCAAAACAATTTCCGGCATCAAAGCACAATGATCTGGCTCCATGTGATTGACTACTAAATAATCAAGTGAACGTCCATTTAAAACAAAATCAATATTTTCCAAAAATTGAGTTCCGACAGATTTATCGCAAGTATCTAGCAGAATCGTCTTATCATCCATGACTAAATAAGAGTTATAAGAAATACCTCTCGGAATCGGATATATATTTTCGAACAAAGCCAAACGGCGATCGCTGGCACCGACATAAAAGACATCATTATTAATCTGTTGTGTACAATACATTGAATGTTTCCTTTCATAATATTCTTATGCAATATACACATTTTTACAGAAAAAAAACAGGGTTAGCTGAGTAATCCCTGTTTTTTTTGTGTGTGAAAGACCGTTATTTTAGAAATCGTATTGAAAACCAAGACCAAACATATTGCTATATGCGCGGTATTTGGTATCGTGATCGTTATATCCTGCTGTATTTACACTATCACGAATGTAAGATTTTTTCATAAACAGGTGAGCATAACCCAGATCAAACTGCATATTGTCTTGTCGCCAGCTTAAGCCTGCGGATAACCATATACGATCAGAATCAGGAATACGATGAGTCCGATGCTGATTATCAGGAGTTGGTGATTGATCCCATGCTGTACCAAAGCGCAAGGTCAGATTATCGTTAACATAATATTCTGTACCAAGTGAAAAAGTCCAACTATCTTGCCATGAATAATCAACCGGCGGCAATCCTTTTGCTTTGGTTGCGCTTGATGTCATACTAAACTCTTTGAACGAATCGCCCCAGCGAGTAAAACGCGCCGAACCGGTAAAAGCAACTTTATCAAATGGCTTGTGATATACAGATAATAACGTTGTTTCCGGAAGATCCGGTGAGGCTTTGCCGTCAGGATAAACGCTTTCCATAATCCCCAGTGGAGTTATTGCTGTTATTGTATGATCACCCTTTACACGCTGAATAGACTTTGGTTTATAGGATAAACCAATACGGGTATTTTCACTTGGCTCATACATAACACCAAGAGTACCGGTATATGTTCAACCGTCAAGCTCAAAATCACTTTCGGCAGGAAAGCCACCTGTTATCGTCATGTTATTTGTCATGTGACCGTAAATATAACGAGCAATAAAACTTGCGCCCACTGACCATTGAGAATTTAGCTTATAGGCAGTCGACAGATTGTAATCAATAACTTCCAAAGTTGATTCACGGGCGCTATCGGCAATATAACTATCTTTTTTGTATTTGGTGGCCAAACCGTAAGGAGCATAGATGCCGCCACCAACAAACCATTTATCATTTATTTGATACTGTGCATAAGCAGACGGAAGCGGCACACCAAAATCCATATCAGTTTGTTTGCCGACTGAATCTCCTTGTCCCTTCATTTCTGATGCTACCTCTGCAACTGTAAAAGAAACTTGCGCGCCGCTTTTCTTTAGCGTCATGCCTGCCGGATTATAAGCAATAGCTGAATAATCATCGCCGACGACTCCTGCTCCGGCAAAAGAACGTCCCAGATTGGTTATGGAATATTCATTCAATTGATAGCCGGATGCAAAAGCTGAAACACTCCATAAACATGTTAGCCCTAAAGCTGTGGTTAAATATAGTTTTCTCATTTGTTATCTCTGTTGTTAGTTAGTTTTAGATTTTTATTGTCATATAATGAAACAATTTGCTATATATTGTAAAGTAAGCACTTGAAAGTGCTATAGTTTCCCAAAGGAAACCTTAAGATAAACTGCGGCACGAGGATAAAAATATATGGTTGATGATGTGCAAAAATATTTCGCAGAAACGATTGTTCGCTTGCTTGGCGACAAATGGAAAGTGTTAATTATTCAAGATTTGCTTGATGGAACCAAGCGTTTTGGTGAATTGAAGAAATCTTTGGGAGATATAACCCAAAAAGTATTGACATCTAATTTGCGTATGCTTGAAGAAAAAGGTTTATTAGTTCGTCAGGTATATGCTCAAATTCCCCCTCGAGTAGAATATACACTTACAGCTGTCGGTTATAGTCTTAAACCTGTTATTGAAGCGATGTTGGCTTGGGGAGCTGAATATCGTGAAAATATGCTGTTGGGTATTGAAAACTTTTCTTAAAAATTAATTTTTATTCCATAAACGTTGTCCGATATATTCTCGGATGCTTTGTGTACGCAAGTTTTTGCCCATATAAATGACCATTCCTTCACTTCCGCTTAAATTTAGTGGTTTTCCGGCAAGTATCAATTTACCATTCTTCATTAACTGAAATTTCTTTTTATAAACACATTTGCTTTTATTGCAAACTAAATCAAGCCATTCGGAATCTGTTATTTTACCTTTGTAAATTTGTTTAAGTTTGGCATATTCTTTCGCATCTAATGGTTTTGAGGCTGTTTTATCCAACCATTGCTGTTTAATAAAATGCTTGCCTCTTGATGGTAAAACCACCAATCTGTTTTTATTATCCCTGAGAGCAATGACCTTAGCATCGGCGCTAATCAAAATATCCGGTTTATTAACCGTGCCGACACTTAAAATACCGATAGCGATTGCTATCCAACCAAAATTACGAATTTTGCCCTGCCAGATACATAACCATAAACCGCCAAACACAACCAGAAGTAACCCCCACAATGGCTCAGACATTATCAGATATGAGGCCCCATCCAATGAACTTACCCATTCGGTTATACGATTAACCCATAAAACACCAAAACCGACAACGTGCAGAGGATATGTTCCTAATCCTACAGGTATCAACAATAGGGAAACAAGCACAAACGGCATAATTACAAAACCAATTAAAGGCGCTGCCAACAGATTAGCCAAAGAAGTGTATAATGCAATTCGATTAAAGTGATAAACGGCAAAAGGTAATGTTGCTAAACTGGCTATAAAATCAGAAATCAATATTCCGATAAAATATAATAAAATTATTTTTACTGATTTGAAAAATAAATTATCATTTGAATTACTGATAAAATTTTGCAAAGCCGTGGTATAACGTTCATAAAATGCAACTAAACAAACTACCGCTGCAAATGACATTTGAAAACCGGCTCCGACTAACGCATGCGGGTATAAAACCAGAATAATTGTCGCCGCTATGGCTATTGTATACATGGAAATAGCTCGACGATTAAACAAAACCCCTAGCAAAACAACAAATGTCATAACAAAAGCTCTTATTGCCGGAACCTCGGCTCCGGACAAACCAAGATAAACCGCACTTATAACAATTGCCATTAATGCTGAAATCTTTTTGGTATCAAAACGCAACGACACTGATGGAATAAGAGCTAATATAAATCTTGTCATAAAAAACATCAGACCGGCAATCATGCTCATGTGCAGTCCGGAAATTGATAAAAAATGAGCCAAGCCGGAATCACGATAATTATTTATTATCTCTTGAGGTATCAGACTTTTTTCTCCGGTAATCAGAGTTGCTGTAATTGCTGCTTGTTCAGGAGGTAAGACCTTAAAGATATGTTGTACTATTTTTTCTCGCCATGATAATAAATTAATTTTTGTATTTGAGGACGGAAGAGAACACTCAACACGATAAACCGGACTGATAGCATAACCACTTCCGGAATAACCTTCATAAAAATTTTTACGATCAAATTGATAGCCCTCCGGAATAACGGCTTTTGCTAAAGGTTGCAGACGAGCAGCCATTTCGACGCATTCTCCGACCTTAAAATTTTCCTCTTTATCACGTAATGTTATACGAAAAGTACCATTAATTTTTTTACCGTCAAAATCTTCCAGACCATTAAATATCAATCGCTGTTTACCTTTAATATTATAGCCTGTTTTATCAATTTGTCCGCGAACATATAACGAATAGCTCGGAATCTCTGTTCGTTGTAATGTTTCACGATAAATCGTTTGTATTTGAATATTGGCAAAACCAGCAACTACACACGTAAATATCAACAAAATTTTGAGTATCGTCGGATGATAACGAAATATGATTGCCAATAATATTAAAATTTCAATCATACCCAACGTAAACCATTTAGACGGTTCTTGCTCCGGTAAAAAATAAAGACCAATGCCTAAACCAAACAATACCGGAAACCACAGCTTAAAACGGTCACGATTATTACATAAAGAATCTTTTATAAAATTGTTTAGCTTTGACATCTTATCTCCATTGTTGATGTTTTAGATTTATATCAACAATCAATCTTTTGCAATATCTTAACAAATTCATGCTATAATCTATACAAATTAAAAAAGGATAAAAACATGAAAATCAAAATGATAGCTTTAATTTTATGTGTTGCTCTGTTTGCTAATTATGTTCAAGCTCGTATTATAAGTATTCAGGATTGGGACGGCTCACATACTGCTCGCTCAACCAGCGAAGAATCAGGCGTTGTACGTTGTGCAGAGGAATGTCCAGAATACAGCATTACAATTACCGCATGTAATCCTGACGAAAATATGGTTTTGGAACCTTGTCCGGTTAAAGGGTGTCGTTATTATTACCGTTGCGTTTCGGCACCAATACCTGAAAACTAACGATTTTTACGCTCAATAAACTGCAAAATAAAATCTGCAGCGTTTCCACTGGGAATCTGTTCTCCATTAGACAGCGTTTTACGAACATCTTCAAAACCCTGCATTTGTTTTTGATATATTTCCCCTTGTCTGAGAATATCATTGATATTGGCTGTAACCTCTGCTGCTGTGCAATGCTCTTGAAGCAGTTCCGGCACAATGCAACGACCAAGCATAATATTGGTTAAATTAACATATTGAATGTGCATAATACGAGAAATAATAAAAGCAGTCAGTTTCGAAACTTTATAAGCTATCAGATGAGGGATTTTACAAATTGCCAATTCTAAGGCAACTGTTCCTGAAGCCGCTATTGCGGCACTTGATGCCTGAAAAGCTCCGTAACGCTCGCTTTGTGTTTCTACTACCAACAACGGCAAATCAGTATCTTTTGTCATCTCTCGCACCATTTTGGATACAGTTTTTACGGTCGGTAAGACAAAAAAGAAATCTTTATCTTTTGATAATAATCTACGCGCACTTTCTAAAAAGACCGGTAACAATTTGATAACTTCGGTTTTGCGAGATCCGGGTAAAATGGAAATAATGCGTTTGTTATTCGGAATATTATGACGTTTTCTAAAAGCTTCTCCGTCAGCTGTCAATGCCTCGCTCTCAATTACCGGATGCCCTACAAAAACTGTTTCCAAGTTATATGGAGTAAAATATTTCGGTTCTTGAGGTAGAAGTGTCATCAAGGCATCTATATATTTATACATTGTACGAGCGCGCTTCTTCTTCCACGCCCATACTTGAGGTGCCACATAATGCAACTGAGGAATAGACGTTTTTAGTCGGCGCAATGCTTTGTGTACACGTGAACAAAAGCTCCAGCTGTCGATGGTTATAACAACATCAGGCTGTACGCGAACAATATCCGCTACTGTATTTTTGATATGACGCAACACTTTGGGAATACTGGGAATAACTTCAATCAAACCCATTATGGCAAGATCTGTTATATCAAATAGCGGGTTTAATCCCTCGGCTTCCATAGTATCGCCACCCAAACCAAAAAATTCTACCTTACCATCTGTTTTGGTTCGCAATGCTCGCATAAGACGTGAACCAAGCAAATCGCCCGAAGGTTCTCCGGCAATTAAGTATACTTTTAGTTTTTTATTTGAGATAGTCACCAGGATTTACTCCCATAATGAAAATTCCATATTTATCAGCCAATCTGATAACTTCTGCTTCATTCACAATTAATCCGTTGCCACTATGGACAACAACTCCGCGCAAACCGGTTTCATGAGCGCGTTCAATTGTGCGGGTACCAATTGTTGGCAAATCAATACGCATGTCTTGTTGTGGCTTACGCAATTTGACTAAAACACCACCCTCTCCTTTGCGACGATAGTTGCCACAACGACGTATTAGCTCATCTGTACCCTCAATTCCTTCAACCCCTAAAACCAATCCTTGCTGAACAACAACTGCTTGTCCAACATCCAAACGACCAAGCTCGGTTGCCACCTCAAGACCTCGACGAAGATCTTCTTGTGCCTGTTTATCCGGTTTATAACGACCTAAAATACCGTCTTTTACCAGTAACTCACTCATAACCTCGTGAATACCACGAACGGTCATACCTTCTTCTTCAATTTCTTTAACCAAGGCGCGTAAGATACCGTCGTCACCTATTGACTTTAATCCCAGTTTAGCAAAAAAGGCTGTCGTGCGTATATCGGGTATCAAATCCTTAAAAGACGGACGACGAATCGTACCAATCATAACAACTTCTTTTACCTGTTCTTCTGCCAATCGTTTAAAACCGGTACCCGCCTGACCAATTCTTATCCATTGATGAGGACTATTATTATCATCAATTAAATCACCATGTCCGCTGCAGGCAATCTGTTTAGAACAGTCATTACTGTTAGTAAAAATCGGATTATCAGGACAATGCTCATATTCTCCCCATATATTTTTACTACGTCCCACTGTAAT
>JAFTLF010000004.1 GCA_017452885.1 Alphaproteobacteria bacterium | reverse complement strand
GATCTGGGGCTGGTTTTCCGGGGATGGTGTTGGCTGTTGTTGCTAAAGAAAAAACGCCGTATTTAAAAGTTGGTCTGGTTGAATCGATTGCAAAAAAAACGCTGTTTTTAAAAGAGGTCGCTAATCGTTTAAATATTGATGTTCGGATTATTAATGAAAGAATCGAAAATATTCCGGAACAAAAGGTTGATGTGGTTACTTCACGAGCCATGACATCATTAAATAATTTGTTAGGTTATGCGTATCGTTTTTGTAAAACAAACACAGTTTGCATTTTTCCTAAAGGCAAAAAATATAGAGAAGAGTTAGCGGAAGCGCACAAGCACTGGAAATTTAAGTGTCAAATAGAATCTTCAGAAATAAGTGAAGAAGGTAAAATTTTAATCATTTCTAATCTAAGCAAAATTAAAGGAGATAAACATGCCTAGAATTTTGGCGATTGCAAACCGCAAAGGCGGTGTTGGCAAGACCACAACAACGGTTAACGTGGCCACAGCAATGGCTGCTGCCGGCAAAAAGGTTTTGGTTGTTGATCTTGATCCCCAAGGTAATGCCTCAACATCTATGGGGGTTAACAAAAAAGGCTCTATGCCGTCTTCTTATGATGTCATAATCGGAAACACCAAACTATCACAAGCTGTCGTTTGGACAGAAATTCCCAACTTTTCGCTGATTCCTTCTTCGCCGGACTTGGCTGGTGCAGAAATTGAATTAGTTGATGTTGAAAACAGGGAGTTCCGCTTAAAACAAGCTCTGGGTAAAGAAGCTGTAAATTATGACTATATTTTAATTGATTGCCCCCCTTCCCTTAGCTTGGTTACAATCAACGCTTTGGTTGCTGCCGATGCTGTAATTGTTCCTTTGCAGTGTGAATTTTTAGCTCTTGAGGGGGTAACGGATTTGATTCGCAACATAAATCAGATAAAAAAACGTTTTAATCCATCTTTAGCCTTGCATGGTGTCGTATTGACGATGTATGATAAAAGAAACAATTTATCACAAATGGTTGAGGATGATGTTCGCAGTTTTTTTGGTAAAAAGGTTTATAATACTGTTATACCAAGAAATGTCCGTATTTCTGAAGCTCCCTCACACGGTAAACCGGTTTTGCTTTATGATTTCAAGTGTCCGGGGTCGCAGGCTTACATAAGTCTTACGGGTGAAGTATTAAAGAGAGAAAAGGAATTGATTGCATGTTAGATAGTGAGTTAGATGAATTGTTAAACGATACTCCTTCATCACCGCGCAATGAAGATGGGCATAAAAGAAAGAGTCTTGGCCGAGGGTTAGAGGCGCTTATGGGGGCTTTTGACGAGGAAACAAGTATTGGTAATTTGGATAATAAAAACACCAACTTGGTTGATATTAATGTTATTATTCCCGGAAAATTTCAACCGCGTACCGAATTTGAACAAGAGGCTCTCAGGGCTCTGGCTGATTCTATAAAAGAAAAAGGAGTGTTACAACCCTTGCTGGTTCGTCGTCAGGGGGATAAATACGAACTCATAGCTGGAGAACGCCGTTGGAGAGCATCTAAGCTTGCCGGACTAAGCGAATTGCCAGTGGTTATTAAAGATTTGTCAGATAAAGAAGTTTTAGAGGCTGCGCTGGTAGAAAATATACTCCGCGAGAACTTGTCAGCGATTGAAGAAGCGGAAGGTTATCAGCGTTTGATTGATGAGTTTTCTCACACTCAGGAAGCTTTATCTCAGGTTGTCGGCAAATCACGTAGTCACATATCCAACACATTGCGTTTGCTTACTTTACCGACATCTGTTCGTGATATGATAAAAGACGGCCGCCTATCTGCTGGTCATGCTCGTGCTTTGGTTGGGTTGGATGACGCAGAGCTTCTAGCGCAACAAATTGTCAAACAAAATCTAAATGTCAGACAGGTAGAAGAGTTGGTTGCTCGTCGTAAAAATGTTAATATCAACGAGAATCAAGTCAAAACACCAAAAGAAAAAGACGAAGATATTTGCGATATTGAGCGTGAACTTATAAAGTCTTTAGGGTTGCGAATTAAAATTTCTCCCAACAAACAAGGGGGAGGCAAAGTTGTTTTGCAATACGCTTCTGTTGCTGAATTAGACATGATTGTTGAAGTTCTTCAACAAAAATATAATAAACAAACGGACACTCAAAACACTGTATTTAAAACCTCTGAGGTTGAAAACAGTGATAAATTTTCAATCAAAATTGTAGATTAAGGAACTAAAAAATGACAATACTAGAAAAAATGCTCGAAAACTGCGAAAAAGCAGGTTATGCAACAACTAAAAACGTTCAAAAAATTGCTAATGCTAAACAAATGATGTTTGGTGAGGCTGAATGGCAAAGATGTCCTTGTGACGGACAGAATCCTGCTCGCTATTGTATTTCTGAAACATGCCGTGCGGACATTGAACGCGATGGCGAGTGTCATTGTCACTGCTATCGCAAAAAAGTTGCCGGAGAATAAGACATCAAAAAAAAGACTTTCAAGAAGAAAGTCTTTTTTTTACTTAAAATTTACCAAAAAGAACTAAATTTTAATAAAATTATGGATTAAATTCTATTAGTGTGTTTTAATCTCTATATAGTACAACCGCAGAAAGGATGTCCGAATGTTTTTCTTAAAAAAATTCTTGTTGGGATTTGGAGCGTTGTTCCTGATTTTATTAGGAGGTGCAGGAACACAAACTGAAAGCACTCTTCTTCAAGGTAGCGGTTTTTTGGGATTAATTATCGGCCTGATAGTTTTGTATATTTTTGCCAAAATGGCTTGGCGAGCTATGGGATGTCTTCCCTCCATTTTCTTAATTTTAGCGATAATAGTGTTTATTCTTTACGCTATAGGTGGTTTTAGTGGAGGTGTAATGAATATTGGCAATAATTTGCGTAACTTTTTAGGGCAGGGTAACTCGTCGCAACATACAGTTGTTGCAAACTCATCGCAGAGTATGGCAATACCGATGCTTAACAGCGATAATGAAGACCTTTCTATTGGAGAAAGTTTTTCTGAGCCTTTAGCCGAATCTCAGCCGGTAAACAACACTCCACAGACTGAAAATCAAGGGTTTAATCCGCAAAATTATCCTGCCGTTTATTCTGCAGCACAGGTTGTTAGCGCAGATACTTTAATTATCGGCGGACGTTATTTACGCCTGTTTGGCATAGATGCTCCTGAAAACAATCAAACTTGTGCAGATAGAACCGGTCGCTCATATGCCTGTGGTCAGCAAGCTGCTTCATGGCTCAAGGGTTGGATAGCCGATAACGAACTTGAATGTCGCGTTGTTCAGCAAGATCAGCGTGGTAATATGATAGGCGTTTGTTCTTTAGGTGCGTATGATTTAGGTGCTGCATTGATTAATGCCGGTTGGGCTGTTGTTTATTCGGAGCACTCTGATATTTATATGCCTTATCAGGTTCAGGCTCAACAAAATGCTCGCGGTTTATGGCAAGGCGAGTTTTATATGCCTTGGGATTGGCGTAAAATTCAGACTCGTAAACCTAAAATCAAAGTCATTAATAAGCCCAGATCTCGTAAAAGAACATTCTTTAATCCTATGGGTAATTAATATGTTAAGTTTTGTTTTGCCTACAGAAGAAGACACGGTTGCTTTAGGTCGTAGGTTGGCACATATAGCACGTAAAGGCGATGTTTTTGCTTTGTTTGGTACTTTGGGTATGGGGAAAAGCGTTTTAGCTAGGGCTTTTGTGCAAGAATTAACGGCGGTAGTAGAGGTGCCGAGCCCGACATTTACACTGGTGCAAAGTTACGAAGCTTCCGATTTTGATATTTATCACTTTGATTTATATCGCATTAAGTCACCGGAAGAAATATTTGAAATAGGAATGGAAGAAGCATTATATGAGGGAGTTTCTTTGATTGAATGGCCGGAAAAAATGGGCGGCTTTCTTCCGCAAAATGTCATTAAAGTGACTATTGCCAATCATCCTCAAGGACGAAAACTTTGTATCGAAACAAAATCATCAGACTTTATCGAAAGACTCAAATGTTTATAAGGGGTAGAAATGGCAACTAATATCCATGCTTCTTGCGTTAGCCTAAACAATAAAGGTGTACTCATTATTGGAGCATCCGGATTGGGTAAATCTGATTTATGTTTGCGTCTGATTATGGATAAAGGAGCTAGGTTAGTTGCCGACGATCGTGTGGATTTGCAAAATATTGATGGTAATATTATTGCTTCATCTCCCAAAGTTTTAGAAGGGTTGTTAGAGGTGAGGGGACTGGGAATTATTAAACAGCCTTTTATAAAAGAAACCCCCGTTCATTTGATAGTAAGGCTCGTAAATAATTACAATGATGTTGAGCGTTTGCCGGATCCTGTTTTTTATGAACTTGAAGGAGCGCGTATTAATCAAATAAGTTTGTGGTCATTTGAGCCTTCTGCGGTACTCAAAGTCGTTGCGGCATTGACTTTGCTGTGATAATTTATGCTATAAAAGTTGATTAATTCAATTTGCCGTCTTACAATGATATCAAATTATACTTAAAAAAGAGAGAAAAAACAATGATTAACAACCACATCATTAACTTTTTGCGTAATCAGGGTCGGCCTTTGGTAAAGTTCTTTTCCAGCCTCGGAGAATTTTCTTTATTTGTTGCGCAATCCGTCTATAACAGTCTTACTCCGCCGTTTTATGGTCGCAACCTGATGCGTCAAGTAATTGATATGGGCTTTTATTCTTTACCGGTGGTTGGTTTAACAACGATTTTTGCCGGTATGGTTATTGCTTTACAGAGTTATTCAGGTTTTATGCGCTATGGTGCCGAAGGTGCGGTGGCTGAGGTAGTGCTTATTTCTGTTACCAGAGAGCTTGCGCCTGTTTTATCAGCCTTGATGGTGGCGGGCCGCATTGGCGCAGCAATGGCTGCAGAAATCGGAACAATGCGAGTAACCGAACAAATTGATGCTCTTACAACATTATCAACCAACCCTTTCAAATACTTGGTTGCTCCGCGTGTTTGGGCGGGATTGATTGTTATGCCGATTCTGGTAATGCTTGGTGATGTTATTGGAATTTTTGGTGGTTATGTCGTCGGTGTTTATAAACTTGGTTTCAATCCTGCCAACTACATTAACTCAACATTGCAAAACCTGCAGGCGATAGATATAACAACAGGCTTGGCTAAAGCTTTTGTTTTTGGCTTCATTATCTCAATAATGGGTTGTTACAATGGATATAAATCAAAAGGTGGCGCTCAAGGTGTTGGTGCGGCAACCACCAATGCAGTTGTATCAGCATCAATATTGATTCTGATATTCAACTACGTAATTACTGAACTTTTCTTTTCAAAATAAAAGCCGGTGGAGAATGTAAAATGAATGAAGCAAAAATAGAAATAAAAAATCTGCACAAGGCTTTCGGCAAAAAAGTCGTTCTGGACGGAATAGATTTGAATATTAATAAGGGAGAATCTTTGGTTGTTATTGGTGGATCCGGAACCGGAAAATCTGTTTTGATTAAATGTATTCAAGGTTTGCTTACACCGGATGAAGGCTCTATTTTAGTTGATGGAGAAGAGGTTGTCGGAATCAATGAAAAACAGAAAGAACAACTTCACTCTAAAATGGGGATGTTGTTTCAGGGCGGAGCTTTATTCGACAGTCTGAGTGTTTGGGAAAATGTTGCTTTTGATTTGCTTGAAAACAAGGGTATGAGCAAAAAAGATGCCAAAAATGAGGCTATTCGTGTTTTACGTTCTGTAGGATTGGCACCGGATGTGGCAGATTTATCTCCATCAGAACTTTCCGGTGGCATGCAAAAACGCGTGGGCTTGGCTCGCGCCATTGCTTCAAAACCGGAGATAATCTTTTTTGACGAACCAACGACCGGTTTGGATCCTATCATGGCCGATGTTATCAATGACTTGATTATTGAATCAGTTAAAGGTTTAGGAGCTTCAGCCTTAACAATTACACATGATATGGCATCTGCTCGCAAAATTGCTGATCGTGTAGCAATGCTTTATAAAGGAAAAATTATTTGGCAAGGCACAGTTAAGGAAATGGATAAAACAGACAATCCCTATGTTTGCCAGTTTATTAATGGTTGCGCTCAGGGCCCAATAAAAGTGGAGGTCTAATTTTGGCTAAAAAGGACAATAAGCAATATGTTTGCCAAACCTGTGGTTCAATTTATCCCAAGTGGCAAGGAAAATGCGATGCTTGCGGCGAATGGAATACAATAGCCGAAGAAATTGTCGGTGGCGGCGGTTTTTCTAATATAAGCCCCAAAAAAGCCAAAGGAAATATTATTGATTTTGTCCCTTTGAGCGGAGTGCAAGAACATTTAACTCGTTTATCGACCGGTATCCGCGAACTTGACAGAGTTTCCGGCGGAGGGTTAGTTTCTGGTTCTGTTATTTTGGTCGGGGGAGATCCCGGAATAGGTAAGTCAACACTACTACTTCAAGCTTGTGCTAAAATTGCTGACCAGCCTACAAAACCTGAGGTTTACTACATATCAGGAGAAGAAGCTGTTGACCAAGTACGGATTCGTGCTAAGCGTCTTGGATTGGAAAAATCACCGGTTAATCTTGCCAGTTGTACAGACATCAAAGATATTTTGACAACATTAGAAAAGGCCAATGCTTCTGTTGTAATCATCGATTCCATTCAGACAATGTTTTTGGATGAAGTTGAATCAACCCCAGGTAGCGTCGGACAAGTTCGTGCTTGTAGTTATGAGCTGATTAAGCTTGCCAAGCGTAAAGGTTTTGTGCTTTTTTTGGTTGGACACGTTACCAAACAGGGAGAGTTGGCCGGACCACGCGTATTAGAACACATGGTTGATACAGTTTTATATTTTGAAGGCGAGCGCGGTCATCATTTTCGAATTTTACGTGCAGTAAAAAATCGTTATGGAGCCACAGATGAAATAGGCGTTTTTGAAATGCAAGATCAAGGTCTGGTAGAAATTGAAAATCCGTCAGCTCTATTTCTTGCCGAACGTCAGGGCAACATATCAGGCTCATGTGTTTTTGCCGGAATAGAGGGATCTCGTCCTGTTTTGGTAGAGATTCAAGCTTTAGTCAGTCCAACTAGTTATTCAAGCCCCAAAAGGGCTGTTGTTGGTTGGGATTCTAATCGTTTGGCAATGATTTTAGCTGTATTGGAAGCTCGTTGCGGTATGAATTTGAGTTCACAAGATGTTTATCTTAATATTGCCGGAGGGTTGCGTATTTCCGAACCGGCGGCTGATTTAGCTGTGGCAATGGCTGTTATATCTTCATTAACAAACAAACCTTTACCGGCAGACATGGTTATATTCGGCGAAATCGGTTTGTCCGGTGAGGTAAGAGGTGTAAGTCAACCGAGTTTACGCCTTAAAGAAGCCGGTAAATTGGGGTTTGCCAGTGCAATAACGCCACCAACTCACAGCAATGAAAAAAAGGTAAAAACCGACATTCATATTCATGAAATCGGTAATGTTCAAAGAATTATCAATTGGTTTAATTAGAAAAGGTTTTCGCCATGAATGGTTTAAACAATCTTGATGTTATTATACTTATAGTTATAGGTATATCTGCTTTGATAGCATTAAGCCGCGGATTGGTCAAAGAAGTTCTTTCTATTGTCGGATGGGTTTTGGCAACCATGTCGATTATTTACTTGTTGCCTGTGCTTATGCCTTTTGCTAAAGCACATATTTCAAACGGTATTTTAGCCGGAGTTGTTACAGCACTGATTATTTTGATATTGTTTTTTATTGCGTGGATTCTTCTTACCGATAGACTTATTGGCAAAATTCGCACCAGTAAACTCAATGGTCTTGATAGAATGCTTGGTTTATTTTTTGGTGTTGTTCGTGCTTGTTTGCTAATAGTATTGTTTTATATTTTGGTAAGTTGGATGATTCCCGCAGATAAGCAATCAGAAGTTTTGACCGAGTCCAGATATTTTCAGGTTGCAGGCTCATTTGCCAAACCTTTAGAGGATTTAATTCCGGAGGAAACATTACAAATTATAAAAGAAAAAGCCGGATATTCTGAAACAGATGAAAAATCAGAAGAAAAAGAAGAGCAAAAAACAAATAATATCGAAAAAGATGCTGTGGACGAATTATTTGAACGTTTGGCTCAACCACAGATAAAAAAAGTCAAAGACAAAGCTAAAGAAAAAATCAAAGAAAATTTCACCGGTTACAAAGAAACAGAACGCGATAATCTTGATAGATTAATCGAAAACATTGAATAGCTGATATTAAAAGTGAAAATTCAGATACTAAAGAGTTTTTCTTGAATTTAGTGCAAGTTGAATTGTGCCTTCATCCATATAATCAAGCTCTGCTCCCATAGGAATACCTTGTGCCAGAGTTGATATTTTGACTTGTGAGCCTTGAAGTATGGATGACAAGTAGTGAGAGGTTATTTGACCGTCAATTGTTGCCGGTAGAGCTAAAATAACCTCTTTAATATTATTATTTTTAATTCGCTCTACTAAAGATTCAATATTTAAGTCTTCGGGGCCGATGCCTTCCATAGCCGAAAGAATTCCTCCTAACACATGATATTTGCCCTTGAACATCGAAACTCGTTCCATAGCCCAAAGATCTGCAACATCTTGAACTATGCAAATTGTAGTATCATCACGCTTTTCCGAAGCGCAGATAGAGCATGGAGATGTTGTATCAAAATTACCGCAAACTTCACAGGTACGAATATTCGTAGCAACACTTTCCATTGATTCAATTAATGGTAACAATAAGCTTTCTTTTTTCTTAATCAACTGCAGAACAATACGTCTGGCAGAGCGCGTACCTAAAGAGGGTAGTTTTGCAATCTGTTTAATCAGTTTTTCAATTTCATTTCCGGCCATGAGTTTTTCTTTTTTAAAAAGGTAGCTTCAGACCGCCAAGGTTAAGGCCACCGGTCATAGCACTTACGCTGTCTTGCATTTTTGCATCAACTTTATTTTTTGCATCATTATAAGCGGCAATAATAAGGTCTTCAAGAACATCGCTTTCATCTTTATTTATCAAAGCAGAATCAATGTGTAATTGTTTCATATCAAATTTACCATTCAATACAACCTTAACCATGCCACCGCCGGAAGATCCCTCAACTTCTTCTTGAGCAAGCTTGGCTTGTTCTTCTTCCATCTTTTTTTGCATAGCTTGGGCCTGTTTCATAATTCCTTGAATATTCATCATTTTATAGATCCTCATCAAAGTAGTTATTATTATCTTCAAAAGATATTTCGCTTTTTTCTTCGGTATGTATTTTCCGCGTCAGGGTTTCGATTTTAGCGCCGTTAAATTCTGCTAAAATAGCCTTAACCAACGGCAAATCAGAAACACTTTTTTTGTTGGCATTGTCTTGAGCTTGTTCTTTATCAGCAATAGTTTCGCCAAGTTGTCCGCGTTGTATTTCAATATCCCACTTTTGTCCGGTAGCTTCAATTAACACATTTTGCAAATTTAATAAAAAATCATTATTGATTTTATCAGAAACGGTAATTGACATTTTGCCAAAACAAAAACTGTTAAAAGACAAATCATTTTTTAGACTGTAAGATAGCAAAATCTTTTTGCTATTTTCCAAATAAGCCAATAATTCTTCGGGAGTATTAATGTTACCGTTGGCGGATTCTTTGCTATTGGCTGTTTGGTTTGCCGGAGCCACCGGCTGTGTAAAAACCGGAGCAGGTGCTTGCTCAGCAGATAATGAAACATTTCTTAAATTAGAGTTTTTTTTTACGTCATGCAAAAGCTCTGACGGAGTTGGTAAACTCGCAGAATAAGCAATACGAATAAGAATCATCTCCAGAGCATCAATTTGAACCGGAGCAGTATTTAGCTCGCCAAGACCCTTAATCATCATTTGCCATATTTTGGACAACACTGCGATAGAAATTGTCGACGAAAGCTTTGCACACAAATCTTTTTCGTTTTCTGAAAGGCTGTCATCATTCATATAAGTCGGAACAATCTTTGCTTTAGCAATCATGTGGGTAATATTCACCAAATCTTGCAAAGTTGTCAGCGGAGTTGCTCCGTTTTTATACATTTCATCAAGAATAGCTACTGTCTTATTTATATCACCGCTAACCAACTTCTCAAACAAATCAAAAGTCTGGTTACGATCGGCCAGCCCTATCATGTTTTTTACAACATCAGTCTTAATTGTACCGCTACCAAGAGATATCGCCTGATCAAGCAACGAAAGTCCGTCACGACACGAACCGTCAGCCGCCTTAGCAATCATGTGCAACGCTTCATCTTCTGCCTGCAAACCTTCTTTAGATAAGATATTTTTGAAATGACCAATCAGCGTATCAATACTCAGCCGCTGTAAATCGAAACGTTGGCAACGCGACAAAACTGTAATGGGAACTTTGCGAATTTCGGTTGTTGCAAAGATAAAAATGACGTGTGAAGGTGGTTCTTCCAAGGTTTTTAACAGAGCATTAAATGCCGATTTAGAAAGCATATGTACTTCATCAATGATATATATTTTATAATTTCCATTGGTCGGCTTATAGCGCACACCGTCTAATATTTCGCGCATATCATCCACGCCTGTACGCGAGGCAGCATCAAGCTCCAAAACATCAATGTGTCGTGATTCGGCGATTGCTCGACAATTTTCGCATATTCCGCAGGGATTGATGGTTGGACCCTCTCGACTGTCTTTACCTATACAATTGAGTGCTTTGGCAATAATGCGTGCAGTGGTTGTCTTGCCAACACCACGAATTCCGGTAAGAATATAGGCGTGATGAAGACGATTGTTTCGAATTGCGTTGGTCAGAGTTTGAACCAGAGCATCTTGACCGAGCAATTCATTAAAATCCTGTGGACGATATTTACGTGCCAAAACAACATAGTTTTCTTGTTTTTGATTATTTTCAGCCATCGGAATAAAACAACCCTTTGATAAAGTGGTGGAGAGCAGTGACCTCAGAAACATTCGTTATGGCTGCTTCCGTCCGGACCTGACCAGATTGGCGACGGACTGACCCATTACCCTCCGGTATGTATACTTAGCAAAGTTTACCGATTTCTTCAAGATAAATATTGTTTTTATCAAATAAACTATTCGGTTACAGATTCCGCATTTATTTCTTCAGGCAATTTTTTTTCTTCGTCTGTTTGTTCGTTTTCTTCAGGTAAAAGGCTTCCAAAAATAGCAACTTCGGCTGATTGTTTGTTTTTACCATAAATTTTTGGAGCAACAAAACCATCATAAAAATCAAGCGGTTGCAATTTTTCATAAAAAAGATCTTTGCTAAAGTTTTTGGGCGCAGCATCAACCACAACATCTCCTGATGAACGAATTTCTACCACATCAAGACTGTGTTGATTAGAGCCGTCCTCAAAGAAACGAAAAGCTCCATTAATTCCAAAATATCCCTCAGGTTTGGTAATTGCTTGATTAATATTTTCTGGCGCTTGTTTTGACAATTGATTGGTTAAAGCGATAGCATCATATGCAAAAGAGTAAAGACTGCTTGGTCTTTCGCCGAAAATAGAATTATATTTTCCCGCGAAATAAGAGCTATACGCACGTGAAATCGCCGGATATAAACTTTTTACAATAGCTGCTTCATTATTAAATTTTCCGGTTTCCCAAATAGATGTTCCTAGAAACTGCACATCAGGATAAGCCGCATCATAATAAGCAAACATTGATATTGCAGATGTCAGTTTTGCTCCGCTTTCCGGAATTAAAACCGCATCAAAACCAAGATCTCCTATACCTTCTTTTGAACTAAGTTTTTTTAGTTCCAAAGCGGCAGACGCGTTCCCTTCGTTGGCAAGAGATTCAAGTTCAGCTCTTTTGCGTACAACAGCTTCATGACGAGTGTTATAATCGGTCATTTCTTTTATAATAGCGGAAAAATCGGAATTTTCCGGTTTATAATAACCAATAATCGTTACGGTCACATTATTTTTATGTGCTGACTTCAAAGCAGCTCTGGCAACCGCATTACCAGTCGAATTATCCGGAATCAATAAAGCAAAGCGACTACGACCTTTTTGAGCAGTATATGTCATTATGCGATCAACTTGTTCTTCAACCAACAAACCCATGGTATAAACAGTTGGTTGCAAAACTTCTTGCGCGGTGGAAAATGCAATAACCGGAACGCCTTGATAGATTGTTTCATTGGCAATAGCTTGTACTTCTGTACTCATCAAAGGGCCGACAATAACATCGGCTTTTTGAGATATGGCATTCTTTATTGCTGTACGAGCTCCTTCAGGTGTGCCTTTGCTATCATAAAATTGTACAATCAGATTAGGGTTGTTTATATCTTCCAAAGCCACCATTGCCGCATTACGCAAACCGTGTCCGTGTCTGGAGGCTGGTCCGCTTAGCGGAAGAAGCATACCCACACGAAAGCTGTCACTGCTACTAATGTTGATTTCAGAAATATCGCTGCTAAAATCTTGAATTCCTCCGTGATCAGCAACTTTCGATCCTCTGTTTGTCGAGCAGGCTACCAATCCGAAACACAATAAAAGAGTACTAAATTTTTTTAACACTTGCAAATTATCCTAAAATATAAAACAATCTTTACTTAAAAGTATTAGATTAAAATTTAGTTATTGTAAAGAGAGGTATTTTGAAAAACGGAATTTACATCGTTGCCACTCCGATAGGCAATGTTTCCGATATTTCCGCCCGAGCAACAGAAATCTTGCGGGAAGCGGACATTATTGCTTGTGAAGATAGTCGTATGACTAAAAAACTGTTATCTCTACTGGGAATTTCTTCTGTTGGCAAAACTTTTATCAAACTTGAAGATCATACAGAAGCCAAACAAGCAGATAAGATTATTGAGCTTGCAAAACAGAAAGCAGTAATATTAGTCAGCGATGCCGGAAGCCCGTTAATTTCAGATCCCGGATATAAACTGATTCGTCGTTGTCGAGAAGAAGATGTTCATGTTTGTGTCGTTCCCGGAGCTTGTGCTTTGATTTGCGCTTTACAACTTTCAGGCTTACCCACAAACAGTTTTTTATTTTCCGGTTTTATTCCCAATAAAGATAAAGCCCGCCGTGATTTATTCAATAAACTTAAAGATATAGACGCAACATTAGTTTTTTACGAAACCGCCAACCGTATAATCAAAACACTTGTTACAGCAGCCGAGATTTTTGGCAATCGCGAAGTTGCTGTTGCTCGCGAAATTACCAAAGTATACGAAGAATGCTTGCGCGGAACAGCAAAAGAATTAATAACTCATTTTGAAACTAAAGAACCTCGAGGTGAAATGGTGTTTATGGTTGCGCCTCCCGATGATAAAGCAAACAATATTTTAGATGTAAAAATACTGTTACACGAAGAATTAAAAACAAACAGTCTTAAAACAGCTGTAAAAAATTTAGTTAGTCGTTATGGTCTTAATAAAAATGAAGTTTATCAACAAGCTCTCAAGATAAAAGATGAATAATTACAAATCAGGATATTTTGCCGAACAAATTGCCCGTTGGTACCTTTTTTTCAAAGGTTATCGTTTGGTTGCTCATAACTATATAACAGGACGTGGTACGACAGCGGGAGAAATAGATTTAATTGTTTGTCGAGGGCATACTTTAGTTTTTGTAGAAGTAAAAAAACGAACTTCTTTAGAGCAAGCAGCATATGCGATTATGCCAACTCAAAAACAACGCATTCGTCGCGCAGCGGAAAATTTTATAGCCAAAAATCAAAGGTTTAAAAATTACAATATTCGATTTGATGCTTTTCTGATAAGTTTTCCTATTCGTTTTTTGCATCTTAAAAACGTTTTTTAATCAAAGGTCAGTTATATTATCTTTTTTTGACTTCAATTGACCACAGGCCGCTAAAATATCTTGACCGCGAGCTACACGGATTGGAGCTTCGTATCCGCAACTTTCCAAATAGCGCGAAAAAGCATGTACTTTGTTGCTGGTGCTTGGTTGATAATCGCACCCCGGCCATGGATTAAATGGAATTAAATTAAATTTGGCACCAAGTTTAAATTTTTTCATCAGTGCAACCAATTCTTTTGCATCATCAATAGAGTCATTAAAATCTTTAAGCATAAGATATTCAAAAGTTACATAACGTCCCGGACTCATATTGCGCTGATATTCTTGACAAGCTGTCAAAATTTCTTCAATTGAAAATCGATTGTTGATGGGCATAATCTGCGAACGCTTTTCATTATTTGGAGCGTGCAAGCTGATTGCCAATTTGCACCCCAGTTCCGTGGCAACTCGCGGAATCTGAGGAACGATTCCTGATGTCGATAAAGTAATCTTGCGCTTAGAAATGGCGATTCCATCACCATCAGAAAGAATTTTTAGTGCTTTAATAGTGTTTTCTGGATTATGCAACGGTTCACCCATTCCCATAACTACTATATTAGATAAATAGCGTGTTTCATTAGTCGGGCTGGGCCATTCACCATAAGCATCGCGCGCAATCATGAACTGTGATACGATTTCTCCTGCTGTAAGATTGCGAGTAATCTTTTGACTTCCGGTGTGACAAAATTTGCAACCCACCGCACAACCTACTTGTGTTGATATACAAACGGCCCCACGATCAGCTTCAGGAATATATACTGTTTCAATTCTTTGTCCGTCAGCAAATTCAAGCAACCATTTATGTGTCTTATCAGAAGAAACTTGCTCAGCTACAATTTTAGGGCGAGTTATACTAAAATACTGTGCCAACTTTTCGCGCAAATCCTTAGATAGATTGCTCATTTTAGCAAAATCAGTTTCACCGCGAAAATAAATCCACTGCCATAGTTGTTTTGCGCGAAACGGCTTTTCTCCGATATTAACAATCTCTGCTGCTAATTCTTCTTTAGAAAGCCCTATAAGTTCTTTTTTTTCCATTAGCGTTTCTTGTTACATTTGTTGGATATTGCACGATAAGCACTGGTAAAACCTTTTAGCGAATAGGTATCCTTCGTAAAAGTTCCTTTGCTTGAAGTGCCATGAACAACCATCCTGTTACCCTGCTTCATGGCTTCAACAATCTCTTTATCGGCTTTTTCGCTTACCGCCCAAGCTTTATCGCCGCTGGCAAAAAGCTTATCAAATGTCTTGGCTCCTATTTTAATTAAAACTTTTGCATCTTTTTTATAAGTATATCCGGCATTAATATTAACCACATCAAAACTGTTTTCTGCCGGACGATGAGTAACCACAGTATATATATCGCCGCGTTTAGTGTATTTTCCCTCATCTTTTTTTGGGGTTGATGCCATATAACATACTGCACCGGTAGTATCACGATAATAATAAGCTACCCAATCTCCATACTCTCCCAACACTTGTGGAGCGGCGGCATCTGCTTCCACTGCCGTACAAAACAAGGTAAATAATGTTAAAATAAACAATTTTTTCATCGGAAATACTCACATTAAAATTAAAATTAACATAATAATAATTGAAAAATATATAAAAACTGTTAATTTCAAGAAAAATTTTAAAAGGAAACACGTTAATGATTAGAGATAATTATCTCGATGTTAGTAGATTGATAAAAAACAAAAAAATCTTTCGTTTGTTTCTTGTTGTCAAACGTCACGGTGGTGTTGTACGTTTTGTTGGTGGTGCTGTACGCGATGCTCTCAAAGGTATTGAGGGCGGCGATCTTGACCTTGCCACCGATCTTTCGCCTGATGAATTGGTTGAGGCTTGTACTGAAGAAGGCCTTAAAACAGTTGCCATCGGTATCAAATTTGGTACAGTTGGCGTAATTATTGACGATTCTCTTTTGGAGGTAACATCGCTGCGTCGAGATGTTAAAACCGATGGCAGACACGCCGAAGTCGAATTTACCGACAACTGGGAAGAAGATGCCTCGCGTCGCGATTTGACAATTAATGCTGTTTATGCTGATGAAAAAGGTAATGTTTTTGATTATTATAACGGTATTGAAGACCTCGAAAAAGGATGTGTTCGTTTCATAGGCTCTGCAAGTCAGCGTATTAAAGAAGATTATTTGCGAATTTTACGTTTTTTCCGTTTTTATTCTCGTTTTGGTATTGGTGAACCCGATAAAAAAGCCTTAGCTGCTTGTATTGAAAATCGTGAAGGACTAAAAACTCTTTCTATGGAGCGCATCAAAGAAGAGTTGTTTAAACTTCTGTTAACGCCTAAAGCCGCCGCAACAATTCGTATTATGCAAGATAATGGTATTTTGAGCTACATTATGCCCGAAGCCAAGGCTATCGATAATTTCGAATTTATCAAAAATTTATTGAATGATAAAGATGTTCCGGACAAAGAGTTACATTATTTGTTTGCTCTTTATCAGCCGGATGAATCATTGGCAGAAAATTTAGCTACGCGAATGAAGTTCAGCAAAAGAGAAAAGCAAAAGTTTGTTAGCTGGGCTACAAGTGGTGTAACTTTGGCAGAATTATCAAATAAATTATCCATACAAAAAATTATGTATGAAAATGATAAAGAATTTTGTGCTGAAATTTTTTTGCAAAATGTCGCACGCAACAAAGAAAACATACCTGATTTTTGGAAAAAATATTTAGATATAAAAGCAACCCCCGAGCCAGAATTTCCTGTTCGCGGCAAGGACATTATAGAAAGAGGAATTGCAGATCGGCAAGCAATAGGTTTTGTTTTGCGAGAGCTTGAGGCTCAATGGCTTGATAGCAATTTTACTCTTTCGAAAGATGAGTTGCTTGAAAATGCCAGATTGCTGAATAAAGTATCATAAAAAAAGAGCCGTCATAAAAAATGGACGGCTCTTTTTTATGTTTTTTATTTTATAAATTTTTTGGCAAGCTCATAATCTTCCGGCGTATTAATATCGGCCGGAGCATTTTTGTTAAGACGAATGTCGTCGACCAATTTAGCTCGGATTGTCATGCCGTTTTCAAGAGCCCGCAATTGCTCAAGAGCTTCTCTCTGTTCAAGAACACCCGGTTCAAGCGATACCATTTTTTTAAGAGAATTTGCCTTAAAAACATAAATACCGATATGTTGATATAAATCTTGATTTTTGCATTTTTCAGGATTACGCGGTAAAGGTGCCGTGGAACGAGTAAAGTAAAGACAACGAGCCTCTTTTGAACCGTCCTTAAAACCGGCAACCATTTTAACAACGGCAGGATTTGTTTTGTCTTCTTCATTTTTAATAACCATACCGCAGGTCGCAATATCACAATCACCTTTTTGAACCATATCAATCAGAGGCTGATTTACTTTGGGGTCGACATTGATATTGTCACCCTGAAAATTAACCACAACATCATACTTTGAGCCATCTGGATCAAGAACTTTAAGAGCGGCAGCAATACGATCTGTACCGCTTGGTAAATTAGGGTCAGTCAAAACAGCGGTGGCACCGAATTTTTTGCATTCATCAACAATTGCTTGATCGCCTGCTGCAATCGCAACATCTGTGTTCAACGATTTTTTAACGTTTTCATAAACGCGTTGAATAGCTGTTTTGCCATTAATTTTCAATAAAGGTTTATTTGGAAGTCGCGAGGCTGCCAAACGAACAGGCATTAAAGTAATTACACGAGTCATTTTTCTGTCCTATAACTGGTTATATTCTGGTTTAAGTTTTTCTTTGTCAATTGCTTCGCGGATGCGAGCAATAATCATTTTTTTCTCTGTTTCATCATATTTTATTTTAGAATTATTCCATACCGTTGTTGGCCAATCGGGATCTCCTTCAACACGGCATAATATATGCACATGCAGTTGAGGAGTCTTGTTTCCGATCATCGCAACGTTGGTCTGGTCATATCTGAAAAGACTTGCCATTATTTTTTCAACTAATGCCATCTCGCGCATCAGCTGCAAACGTTCATCCATAGTCAAGTCCATCATATTTTTTACATTTTCTTTTTGTGGAACCAAAAACACCCACGGATAATAAGCATTATCTTCAAACAATACGGTGCAAAGTTTTAGGTCGGTAATATGGTCTTTTTTTGCCAGACCGGGCACTAATTCAAAACTCATTCAAAGTTCCTTAAGGTTATCTATCTACCAACGTCGGCATCATACCACGAATTGAGCATGATTAAAAGAGTTTTCTTTTTTCTTAAACAGTGGACAA
This sequence comes from Alphaproteobacteria bacterium, assembly GCA_017452885.1. Taxonomy (GTDB): domain Bacteria; phylum Pseudomonadota; class Alphaproteobacteria; order RF32; family CAG-239; genus CAZU01. The sequence continues at coordinate 2,208 of JAFTLF010000004.1, read as the reverse complement.
AATATTCAAATTATCGACAAAAGTCAAGCTTTTTCTATTTTAGTCTTTACAAAAAATCTATTTATTTCTATCATCAGCGCAATAAATAGAGGAGTTTTTGATGAGTAGACTAATACAAAAGGCAATTAGCGAACACAACCTTACTCGCTCTGAGTTGATAGAACTTCTTTATGATGATTCTTGCGCTGAAGAATTATTTTCTGCCGCTGATGAGGTGCGCCGACAATATGTTGGTGATGAAATTCATTTGCGAGCCTTGATAGAATTTTCCAACATTTGTCGTAATAATTGTTGCTATTGTGGTTTGCGCCGCGACAATAAGAATATTGAGCGTTACCGCATAGATGAAAGCGCAATCTTTAAACTTGCCGAACATGCTGCTAAAAATATGGGATTAAAAACGATTGTTTTGCAGTCCGGCGAAGATATGTTTTTTACAACAGAAATACTTTGCAATATTATTCGTCAAATAAAAACTCTTGATGTTGCGCTGACATTGAGTGTCGGTGAAAAATCTTTGGAAGAGTATCAGGCTTATCGTCAAGCCGGAGCCAATAGGTTTTTGCTACGTATTGAAACCACTGACAAAGATTTGTATCTTCGCCATGACCCCGGCATGAGTTGGGAGCAACGTGTACAATGTTTACGTGATTTAAGAACTGCGGGGCTTGAGGTTGGCTCAGGCTGTCTGGTTGGGCTACCTGAGCAAAAAGTCGAATCTTATGCCGACGATATTTTGTTTTTTAAGAAAATTGATGCCGATATGATCGGCATTGGGCCGTTTATTCCGCATCCTGACACACCTCTTAAAAATGCTTCCGGCGGTACATTGAATATGGCGCTAAAGGTAATGGCTTTGACAAGGCTTCTACTACCGGACATCAATATTCCAGCAACAACCGCAATGGAAAGTCTTGCACCTAACGGACAACGTAAGGCCTTACAGAGTGGTGCCAATGTAATTATGCCGAATGTAACTCTAACAACATATCGCAAGCATTATGAGCTTTATCCCGGAAAATCGACCACAGGTTACACACCGGATGATAGTTTAAGAAAAGTCAAAGAGTTAATAACTTCAATCGGGCGCAAAATCGGACAAGGATATGGCGCATCTAAGCATTTCAAAAGATAAAATAAAAAACGCCGCTTAAAGGCGTTTTTTATGGTGGAGGTAAGCGGGATCGAACCGCTGACCTAATGATTGCGAACCATTCGCTCTCCCAACTGAGCTATACCCCCATGGTGTCTTTAGCAAAAAAGCCTACGCTATGGTAGGCTTTTTAGAATTGGTGGAGCTAAGGAGGATCGAACTCCTGACCTCTTGAATGCCATTCAAGCGCTCTCCCAGCTGAGCTATAACCCCAAGAACAATCTGATAATTAACCAATCTGGTTATAAATGTCAATATTTTTTTATAACCACTTAAGAATCTTCAATAAATCGTTTATAATGACCGGTTTTACATCCCATAGACCAAGCCATTATAAGTTCTTTTTCTTTAGTGGAAGGGTCTATTTGCTCGCGAACAATTTTAAAGTTGTTGCGTTGATAAAATTGTATAGCGCGTTTGTTTTTAACAAAAACATTAAGACTGAGACATCCGCGTTTTCGCCTGATATATTTTAAAAGTTTTGAGCCGATTTTACACTTCTGATATTCTGGTGCAACAAATAATGCACCAATATGATGTTCATCAACAATGCTGATAAAGCCTTTTATTTTTCGCTTATCTTCAAAAACAAAAGTTTGACTATTGGGTAAATAATCACGAGCGACACTCTTTTGCATTTTGTCCCAATATTCTGCAGGAACAAAGTCATGAGATTGTAGGCTTGCCTCAAGCCACACACGGATTATGGCGGGGTAATCGGAGGGAAGAGCTGTTCTTATCATATCGTTTTTTCCTTTTTGGTAAGGGTGGCAATTAATACACCTATGCAAATAAGTATACTTCCGACCCAAACATTATATGTCAAAATATCGCTAAAAAACACAACACCGCCCATAATGCCAAAAACAACTTGTAAATCGCTGACGGCCATTTTTCCGATGGAGCTATTAAGTCCCCATGCAGCGGTTACTATAATTGCCGATAAGATAGTCAAAAATCTCATCAGATATCCAAATCATCCACAAATTTAGCGCGTTCTATAATAAATTTAAAACGAGTTTCCGGATTTTTACCCATTAATCTTTCTACCTGTC
>JAFTLF010000038.1 GCA_017452885.1 Alphaproteobacteria bacterium | reverse complement strand
TGATTGCCATGGCAATCGCCAATCATCCGGATATTCTTATTGCAGATGAACCAACGACCGCACTTGATATAACGATTCAAAGTCAAATTATTGAATTATTGCTCAAACTTCGACGAAATTTGAATATGAGCCTTATTTTTATTAGTCATGATTTACAGTTAATTCGCCATATTGCTGACAAAGTAATTGTTATGCGCAAGGGCAAAATTGTAGAGGCAGGAACGTGTAAAGATATTTTTGAAAATCCCCAATGCAGTTACACTAAAACTTTAATACACTCACATAGTTTGTTGAAAACAAAAGATAATAAACAAAATAAAATTGTTTTAAGCGGGCAAGATATTATCGTTAAATTTCCCATAAAAAAGAGTTTTTTGGGAGGTGTAGAAAAATATTTGTACGCCGTAAATCATTTGTCTTTTAATTTGTTTAAAGGGCAAACATTGGGTATTGTCGGCGAATCAGGATCGGGAAAAAGCACTTTAGGTCTGGCGATAACCAAATTATTAAAATACTCAGGGCAAATAAAACTTAATAACATTTCTATTGATGATTATACTAATTTAGAATTACGAAAAAAACTGCAAATTGTTTTTCAAGATCCTTATAATTCACTAAATCCTCGTATGACAGTGGAACAAATAGTCGGCGAGGGGTTGAAGGTACATTATCCTGAACTTTCATCAAAAGAAAAACAAGTAAAAATAATAAAAAGTTTAAGCGATGTGGGATTGTCGTCGCGAATTTTAAACAAATATCCGCATGAATTTTCTGGCGGTCAAAGACAACGAATTGCCATTGCTCGTTCGTTGATTCTCAATCCGCAAATTATGGTTCTGGATGAACCAACTTCAGCTCTTGATGTTACAATTCAGCGACAAATCATTGAATTATTGCTTAAATTGCAGCAAGAACACAAACTGTCATATATTTTTATTTCTCACGATATGAATGCAATTAGAGCTGTTTCTGATGATATTATGGTTATGAAAGACGGGATCGCTGTTGAGTGCGGCTCGGCAGAACAAATTATTAACCATCCCCAACACGCTTACACCAAAGAACTTATAAAAGCATCTGAACTGACAAAAATATAAGGAACATTATGATTGCAAATATAAATAACCTCATAACAATACTGGGAAAAATAAAGGATGTTCGCCGTCGCGGTTGGATAAAGCGCGATGTTGTCGCTCCCGAAAGTGATGCAGATCATATGTATTCTATGGCTATGGAAATTTTGCTAATGGCTCCTCCGCAGCTTAATAAATTGCATTGCTTAGAATTAGCTCTTACTCATGATTTGCCGGAAATATATAGCTCGGATTTTATTCCGGGAGAAATTACGGAAGATGAAAAACACGCATTAGAACTGGCAGCTATGCAAAAATTAGCTACAGAGCTTAATTTTCCCAAGCTAATTGAATGGTTTAATGAGTATGAACAACAATCTTCTCCGGAAGCAAAATTTGTTCGCTGTATTGATAAAACTGATAATGTTATAACTGCGGCTTATTATGAGCGGGAAGGGCGTACTGATTGGCCGATAGTGTCCGAATTTTCAGCTAACGCACTCAATAAGATTGCTCAAGTTGAGTGTTGCGGACAGAATGTCTGTGTTCAAACCGTTAAGAATATTGTAAAAACATTTGATGATAGGAAAAAATATGAATAAAACAAAATCTTATTTTACTATATTAATAGCAGTTACAGCGGTTATTGCTGTGGGCTATATATTTAATATTGCCAACATTATTTACTTTACAAAACAATGCCTTAATTATGCCGGAAACAATGTTATTGCCACATCGGCAGCTGTTTGTGCGTTTATATTCTTAGGAAACAAGAGTTACTGGCTTATACTATCAGGTTGTGCAGCCGCCACATCTTTGTTGTTTCAGTTTGTGATTAACGGACACGGAGCAGGGTTGATAACAACACTGGCGCAGATGGCGACTTTTTTGAGCTTGGCTTTTTTAATGAATCTCGTGAAATTGATTATCAATAAATAAATTTAGCAAAATGCGAGGAGTTTCAACATATCGTGTATAAAGCTCTTCGCTATTTGCTTAGCCAAAGCAAAATAACGAACAAAGCAATAAAAACGCATGTTTTTGCGATATTCCAAAATAAAACGGATAATTGTTTTCCTAGCCACCAATTAAAACCGCGAGAAATTTGTTCTTTGTCAAACATACTTAACCTCAAGATATTATTATAATAAGTAACAATTATGACCCAATATACACGATGTACGAATTTTGTCAAATCAAATGAAATGTCGCTAAATGTTTTGAAATTGCTTACAAAAAATAGGGAGCAGCTTCTTTTTTACAGAAACCGCTCCACACCATTTTGTCGCATAATATATGTTATGGGTAATTAAGAGTTATTTTCCTTTACCATCTTTAGATGTATGCAGTGTTGCAGCCATGTTTGGAGCGACAGAATTTTGTGTAAGATAAATACCTGAGGCTTTCTTGAAACTGTTATACAACATTTTAACATTCTCAATTTCTTCAGGATTAGCTTTTCTTGCAGCCATTTTATCCAGAACATCTTCCCATTTAACCATAACCCAACGCATTTCATCGTAATTTAAATAACTATTACGCGAACGATTAATACCACGCATAATTCCCATTCCCGAAGGATTAGTTTCTTTGTCCGTGTCATAAAAATTTTCAAATTTACGATTATAAACTTTTACACTGTCAGCAATTCCGTTTTCATACATCTTAGCAGCAATTTCCGGCAACAAATGATAAGCACGACCATGAACTTCAAGTGTCGGTGCAAACCCATGACCTGTTATCATTTTTTGTTCTTCATACCGTGAAAACATTGATACTTGACTAACATATTGATGTACACCTAAAGCCACACATTCTATACGATAGCCGGCGTTTTTTGCTTTCATGACAGTACCTAAACGCCAATCATCGGGACTTCCGAGAATGGTTTCAATCAAAATATTTTGCCGATTAGCAATTGCCGTTTCAACAATTTTTTCACGTGCCAGTGAAGCGTCTTTTTTGGTAATAAACGGATAATTAGCCTCATCCGTATCCAAAACTTCTTGTGCATACGGCAACAATATCCGCAAGTCATCAGCTCCGAAACGAATTGGCTCTTCTGCCATTTGCTTGGCATAATTAACCGAAGCAAAGGTTTTCCCCGCACCGGATTGTGCTGTCA
>JAFTLF010000037.1 GCA_017452885.1 Alphaproteobacteria bacterium | reverse complement strand
TTATCCCCGGTTTCGAAGACCAGTTGATTGGTGCTAAAGCCGGTGACAAAGTTGATGTAAAAGTTAAATTTCCCGATAACTATCATGCTAAAGACTTGGCCGGTAAAGACAGTGTTTTTGCGGTTGAAGTTAAAGAAGTTCGTGAACCCAAAAAGGTTGAAATTGATGAAGAATTTGCCAAGTCTATGGGTGAAGATAGTCTTGATAAACTCAAAGAAAATATTTCAGCAAGAATTAAGGGTGACTACGAAAATGCTTCTCGCATGAAGATTAAACGTCAATTGCTTGATGCTTTGGATAAAGAATATGTTTTTGAAACTCCGGCTTCTTTGGTTGATGCTGAGTTCAAAGCTATTGTTGATCAATACGAACAAGCTAAGAAGTATAATCAGCTTGATGAAAGCGAAAAAAATAAATCTGAAGATGAGTTGATGAAGGAATATAAAGAAATTGCCGTTCGTCGCGTTAAACTCGGTTTGTTGTTGTCACAAGTCGGACAAGAAGCTTCCATCTCTATCAAGCCTGAGGATATTAATGAAGCAATCATGAAAGAAGCTCGTAAATACCCCGGTCAAGAAAAAGCTGTTCTTGATTATTATCTCAAAAACAAACAGGCTGTTGAAGCTTTGAAAGCTCCGATTTTTGAAGAAAAAATCGTTGATCATATTATCGGCAAGGCCAATGTTGAAGAGAAAATAGTTTCTGTTGAAGAATTATATAACTTCAATGAGGAAACTCCTAAAGCTAAAAAAACAACTAAGAAATCAGCTTAGTTCGTTACAATAAACACAAAAAACCTGTTCTAATGAACAGGTTTTTTTGTGTGGTTATTTAGAAAAGTTAATGTTTTTGTGTAATAAATATATTATTGTTGTTGATAATATTGTAAAAATGGCTTGGGCCAACCACGTCGATAATTGACACTCATCAATCATTATCCATAATGCAATGTAGTTTACCAATATCATGCCGATATATGTTCCAACAGCTTTGCAATATTGTGCGGCAATACTTCCTTTGGCACGAAAAACATAATAACGCATTGTGAATATCGATAAGTTAATACATAACAAATAAGTTAAAAATAGCGCTATATTATAATTTACAAGCAACTCCAGACCTACAAACAAAAAATACGATACCAATGTATTGAAGCCGCCAACAAGCAAAAAGCGTAATTTTTGTGGCCAGCCAAACCATATATTTTCAATTTTACGATATATTGCAATCATTTTGCGCGATAAACCTTAAACAGAAAATTTTCATACTCAGGTTGTTCCGGCAATTGTTTCATAATTTCCAACGTTTTAGGTAGACGGTTGTTTTTGTTTATGATTACCCAATCTCCATTTTCCGGTTTTTTTCTTGGTAAAATAGGGAAATATATTGCTTTTATTGTAAACGGACGCAAAGCCAAAATCCCTTTAATATCAGTCGGAATATGTTTGTCAGATTTAAAAACAATATTATATTCCGGCAAATAATAAGCATAAGATGATGACCATGCTTCAATCAACCATTTGTCAATAGTTGCGTCGGCTTGTGTTGCATCAATTATAAAAATGCCGGCAGCTTTGGTGCGATCATTTCCTTTTGGCAGTTTTGTTGCCATAAATTCGGCAACTTCACGATAGTAGATGCCAATTTCTTTTTGTCTAGCTTTAATGATTTCACCGGCTGAATAAATTAATAGAGCCAAGCTTAGCACAGCAAGAATCAAACGAGAACGTGTATTTTGGAAAATATACGCCAGAGAAAAAAGAAGAGGTAATTGCAAATAATATGTTTTTTCAGCCAGATGAGGTGAATTAGGTGCTGTTTGCAAAATAAAAATGATAGTAACAGCCACGCATACACCACCGATAACCAATCCGCCGCGAAACATCGGATTAGCCGCCGTGTTATAATTGCGAACAGCTCTGGCTATAAGCATTCCCAAGGCAGCCAAAGCAATTGTGCTTTCAAACTTATAATAATAGATAAGCATCTGCCAAGAATAAGTATTGGTCGATAGATAAAGATTTTCATCATTAGGTGTTTGTAGCAAAAAATGAATAATGGCATATAGCAACAAGCTCATACCGATTAAAAATTCCACCGGCATGGATTTTATGAGTTGCAAAGGATGCAAAAAACTTTGCGGACGTATTTGTTCATTCCAAATATTATAAAGAACAGAAGTGAGCAATATACCAAAGTACAACAAAATACTGGTTTCTTTTGTGTAAATTGCCGCATTCATAAAAAACAAAAATCCACTCAACCAAGTTAAGGAAGAACTTTTAGAAAAATGTCGCATACAAATGAGGCTCAGCATAATAAGAATGATAACATCTCGTTCGGGAAACACCACCTTAGATGTCAATAGTACAGTAGGTGTCAAAACAAAAACCGCCAAAAAAACCAATCGTCGTGCCGAGGGAATGTAATTGAAAAAACAATACATGGTCCACACAGCCACCAATAATTGAATAAATACAAACCCTTTAATCACAATCATATTTTGAGTAATGGCATATACAGTGCTGAGATACCAGAATGACAACGGCGTAATACGAGTATAATCAAAGTTGGATATTTGTCCGAATTTGAGCGAACGGATGGTGCCAAGCGACATTAAATCAAAATTTTCAAAAAATGAATTGTCGGTCGTAAACATATAACAAGCAGTAATTCCAAGAGCAACACACAAAGCTAATAAAGCCGCCCAATCACGTTTTTTACGTGCGCGAAATTTATAATTTATGTCTTCAAAAAGATTAAAATAAGCCGGAGATGAACGTAATTGTTTTCGTAGTATCCAAACACACAGTGCCAGTACTGTTGCTACCACCAATAACCAAGGAACCCATAATCTGGCTGTAAATGTAATCGTGTTAAATTTAATCAGATTAGACCATATATGGTCTTGTAACAGCGGAGCATCAAACATTATATTTTCCAATCATAAATTTAAGTCGTAACTTTTGTAGCATAACCAACACATAAGGATAGAAAAATCTCGGCTTAGGATTAAGTCTTTGGCGTATCGCAAGTTTGATTCGATGATCAGCATCACGCATCAGTTCTTTTCTACGCAAAGAAAAGTTGTTACCATGCAAATTATAGCGCAGTAATATTTGCGGAATATTGGCAAGCTTAAGTCCTTTAATTAAAGCCTGATAAATAAGGTAGTAATCTTCTGCCGGAGTGTATTGAGCGTCATAACCAATATCGTGTTCTACAAAAACATTACGACGATACATAGCCGTAGGGTGCATTAATACATTGCCCTTCCAAGCATCTTTTAAGGTCGGAAACAATGGTTGACACCAAACCCATTTTAAGCTCAATAATATACGTCGCAATAGTGATGATTGTTTAGGGCAAAATAGCTCAAACCATGTTCCGACAATGGCAATATCGGGATGTTCATCCAAAAAGCGAGCTTGTATTTCCAGCCGTTGCGGTAAGCAAATATCATCATTGTCCAAAACAGCGATATATTCTCCTCGAGCCATTGATACAAGTTTGTTACGAGTAGCAGAGATTCCAAGATTCTGTTCGTTCTCCGCATATCTTATTCGTGGGTCATCAAATGTAGCAATAATTTCGGCAGAATTATCCGTCGAGCCGTCATTAAGCAAAATTAATTCAAAATCTTCAAATGTTTGCTTCAGTACCGCACGAATAGTTTCGGCAATAAACGGAGCCGCATTATAAACAGGAATCAAAACCGAAATTCGAGGAGCGCTATTTGTTTTCATATTCATAAACTTTGTTTCATCTGGCATGATAATATAAGCATGAGCTATTGTTGTCCATTAAAACAGTAAACTTATCGAAAGTTTTATTATAATTAGTGCTTGCCCTTGATAAAAATTAAAAAGCTAATATAATGTTCAAAATAAAATAGTTGCTAACATTGTTTTTGTACCTTTATTATTCGGAGAAATATGTTGAAAAAACTCGCGATTATTTTGCCTTGTTATAATGAAGAAGAAATTTTGCCGCACACCATAAGAAAAATGCGTGCATTGATAAGAGGTATGATAAAAAAGAAAAAAATTTCTGCGGATAGCAAAATATGCTTTGTTAATGACGGTAGTCGAGATGATACGTGGAATATTATAAAAAAAACTTGCGCAAAAGATAAGTTGTTTTGTGCGGTAAATCTTTCTCGTAATTTTGGTCATCAAGGGGCGATTTTGGCCGGTATGTATGAAGTTTGCGCTGACGTTTACGTAACGATTGATGCTGATTTGCAAGATAATCCCGATTGTATTCCGCAAATGTTGGAAAAAATTAATAGCGGTTGCGATATTGTTTATGGCGTGCGAGATTCTCGACAAACCGATAGCTTTTTTAAGCGCACAACGGCTGTGCTGTATTATCGCTTACTTAAATTTCTTGGGGTTAATATTGTATATAATCATGCTGATTTTCGCATGATGACAAAACGGGCGGTGGAAACACTTAAACAGTTTCCCGAGCGCAATTTGTTTTTACGTGCAATTGTTCCGTTGCTTGGTTTTAAATCCGCTCAAGTATACTATGATCGAACAGCTCGTCAGGCCGGAGAAACAAAATATCCATTGAAAAAAATGGTTGCCTTGGCTTGGAATGGAGTGTCAAACTTTTCAATCGTGCCGTTGCGATTGGTCACGTTTTTGGGCTTTTTTGTTTGTTTTTTGAGTGTATTGTTTTTGTGTTTTGTTATATATCGTTGGTCGGTACGAGGCACAATTGTCGGGTGGGCTTCAATGGTAACGATTATTACTGTTTTTAGTGGCGTGCAATTAGTGTCGTTAGGAATTATCGGCGAATACTTGGCAAAAATATTTGTTGAGGTCAAAAAGCGTCCATTGTTTATTGTTGAAGATAAAATCGGTTTTGAACAAGCTTGTTAATAATTTATCAAATAAGTTGTGGTATTTTACATTAGAATTTTAGTTATGAAAAAAGGGGAGTGCAAATGTATACTCACAAATCTGTGATTACCAACGGTTTGGTGCCTATGGTTATTGAACAAACATCAAAGGGAGAAAGGTCGTTTGATATTTATTCTCGCTTGCTTAAAGAGAGAATCATATTTTTAACCGGCGAGGTTAATGATGATATTTCTTCTTTGGTTTGCGCTCAACTTTTGTTTTTGGAATCTGAAGACCCTAAAAAAGATATTTTTCTCTACATCAACTCCCCCGGCGGTTCTGTTACATCCGGTATGGCGATGTTTGATACCATGAATTATATCAGTTGTGATGTTAATACAATATGTATCGGACAAGCTTGTTCTATGGGGTCTTTGCTTTTGACTGCCGGTGCTAAAGGCAAGCGCTTTGCTCTTCCTAACTCGCAGATTATGATACATCAGCCGTCTGGCGGTTTTCAAGGGCAGGCAACTGATATGGAAATTCGTACCAAACTTATCTTGGATATGAAGAAGCGTCTTAATAAGATTTATTCCGAAAGAACGGGACAAAAATTGTCCGTGATTGAAAAAGCAATGGAACGTGATAATTTCATGACACCGGAAGAAGCAAAAAAATTTGGTTTGATAGACCATATTATTACCAATCGCGAAGAAATTCTGAAATAGGAAAAAAACTATGAGTGATAATAACTCCAATGAAGAATTGCACTGCTCGTTTTGTGGCAAGAGCCAGAACGAGGTAAAAAAATTAATAGCCGGTCGCGGAGTATATATTTGCGACGAGTGTATAGAAGTATGTATTAATATCGTCACCGATGAAATGGTCGAAGAAAAGCAATCCGCGGCAACAAGCGGAGAACGTTTGCCGTCGCCATCCAAAATAAAAGAATTTCTTGATCAGTATGTTATTGGCCAAGATTATGCCAAAAAGGTTTTGTCGGTAGCTGTTTATAATCATTATAAGCGTCTAAACTCTGGCAAAACAAATAAGGATGTCGAAATTGCCAAGTCCAATGTCATACTTATTGGTTCAACCGGTAGCGGTAAAACATTGTTGGCTCAAACATTGGCCAAAATCCTTGATGTGCCTTTTGCAATTGCCGATGCGACTACATTAACTGAGGCCGGATATGTCGGCGAAGATGTCGAAAATATTATTCTCAAATTGGTACAGAATGCCAATTATGACGTTGATAAAGCACAACGGGGTATTGTCTATATTGATGAGATAGATAAAATTACCCGCAAAACAGAGGGAACGTCAATAACTCGTGATGTATCAGGAGAGGGAGTTCAGCAGGCTTTGCTAAAAATCATTGAAGGAACGGTAGCCAATGTTCCTCCGCAAGGCGGGCGTAAACATCCGCAGCAAGAGTTTTTACATGTTGATACAACCAATATTCTCTTTATTTGTGGCGGTGCTTTTGCCGGTTTGGAAAAAATAGTCAGTCGTCGCGGCAAAGATACTTCAATCGGTTTTGGAGCAAAAGTTGCAGCCAAAGAAGAGCGTGGTATTGGTGAAATTATCAAAGAAGTTCAGCCTGAAGATTTGCTAAAGTTCGGTTTGATACCGGAGTTTGTCGGCCGTTTGCCGATTATTGCCACCTTAGGTGATTTGAATGAAGAAGCATTAGTACGTGTTTTGACCGAACCGAAAAATGCTTTGGTTAAGCAATATGTAGCCATGTTTGAAATGGAAGGCGTAAAGCTCACTTTTACCGATGATGCCCTTACTGCAATTGCCAAAAAAGCCATTGAACGCAAAACCGGAGCCCGTGGTTTACGCGCCATAATGGAAGATAATTTGCTTGAGCTGATGTACGATATTCCTGATAAAAAAGATGTAACGGAAATTGTCATTGATGAAAAGGTTATCAATGATAAAAAAGAGCCACGCTTTATTTATAAAAAGGAAGCCAAAAAAGCATCATAATCAAAAGCCCCTCATCAAAAGGGGCTTTTTTATAACAAGATATTATCGTCTGTTTATGTTGGTTAAAATAGTTTGGCGTTTATTAGCAGAAAGAGAACGAATTTGCTGCTCAATAATTTCTTTGTTATATACAAGATTGGGTTCTTCGCTTAAACCTTCTTTTAGCTTTTTGCGAACATTGTCAGCGTCAAGTTCTCCTGTATCATCTTTAAGAATTAACGCATGTTGCCATTGAAAACGAGCTTCATTTTTGCGTTGAGCAAACCAATATACGTCACCGAGGTGGTCACAAATAACCGCGTTATTCGGACTGTATTCTGCAGCTTTTTCCAAATATGGAACAGCCATTGTATAATATCCCATATTATAAAGAGCCCAACCGACACTATCGTTAATATTGGGATCTTCCGATGCTTGATTATAAGCTTTAACAATCATCGTAAACGCGTCATCAATATTTTCGCCCTGCCGTATCCAACTATATCCCAGATAGTTAAGCACCAAATAATGTTCATTGCTCAATCGTAGAGATTTTTTGAGCGATTTTTCAGCTTTTTCCCACTGCTTGTTTTGATCGTATGATACGCCCAAAGCATAATAAAGTACCCACAAACTGTCTTTATCTTTGGTTTTATCAATTGCGCGTTCATAATATTTTACAGCTTCTTGCGGACGATTTTTCATACGCAAGATGTCGCCTAAGTCGAGATATATTTGAGCATTATCATAATCCAAAGATAAAGATTTAAGTAATAATTCTGCTCCGCTGTAATCATTTTGCTTAATCAAATTATTGGCTATTTTAAGCTGAGC
>JAFTLF010000036.1 GCA_017452885.1 Alphaproteobacteria bacterium | reverse complement strand
CAAACGCATGAAAGAAAAATTTCCTGATTTGCTTACGGTCATTGCTCCGCGACATCCTCAACGCGGTGAAGATATTCAAGAAAAAATAAACAATCTTGGATTGCAAACCGCCCTACGCTCCAAAAATGAAGAGATTTCCCCGCAAACAGATATATATATTGCCAATACTATTGGTGAAATGGGTATCTGGTACGATGTCATCAAAATTGTTTTCATCGGAGGCTCTTTAATTCCGCATGGCGGACAAAACTTTATGGAACCGTCTCGAGTACGTGATGCTGTTGTTGTCGGTCCACATATGCACAATTTTACGGACGCAATGAATCGTGCCAAAAAAGCCGATGCGGTTATACAAGTTACCGACACGGAAGAACTTCAAGAAGTAATCACACAATTACTAGAAAACAAAGAACTACTGGATGCCAAGCGTTCTCTGGCCTATAATTGGGCAACCAGTGAAGCAAAAGTTCTTGAGGGTATCATGGATAAAGTTAAAGGTTTTATTTAAATGTTTACGCCAACGCATTGGAAAAACAGAAATTTTACCTCTATATTGTTATGGCCTTTAGGATGCTTATATGGCTTGGCAACGGCATTGCGTATTGCTTTAACACGTCCTCAAAAAATAAATGCCAAAGTTATTTGTGTAGGCAATCTCACCGCCGGAGGCACTGGCAAAACACCTGTATCAATAGCCTTGGCTAAACTTCTTGCCGAACAAAAACGAAATCCTTTCTTTGTTACTCGCGGCTATGGCGGCAAATTGCAAGATGTTTTAGTTGATAGCACACAACACAGTGCTGGTGATGTTGGCGATGAACCGTTGCTTCTAGCAAAGCAAGCTTCGGTTATTGTTAATCACAACCGTTTTGCCGGAGCCCAAAAAGCTGTTTCTCTCGGAGCAGATACAATTATCATGGACGATGGTTTTCAAAATCCCGGTCTGCATAAAGATTTATCATTTTTGGTTATAGATGGGGAATTTGGTTTTGGTAATGGTTTCTGTATTCCTGCCGGTCCATTGCGCGAATTTGTTTATCGCGGATTACAGCGCGCTCAAGCTGCCATCATCGTTGGTGCTGATAAAAATAATCTGGCTCAAACATTGAATATTCCTACCTTTCATGCCCGAATAACACCTATCATTTCTCCTATTAATAATCCCAAAATCGTCGCATTTGCAGGAATTGGTCGTCCGCAAAAATTCTATAAATCTTTACAAGATTGTGGTTTTCAAATTGTGAAAACTGTCGATTTTCCGGATCATCACTTCTACCAAGAAGAAGAATTACAAGAGCTTATTAGTTTAGCCCAAAATAATAACGCCGAAATTTACACAACCTCCAAAGATTATGTAAAAATTCCGGCACATCTTCGCAGTAATTTCAAAGTGTTAGAAATTGAAATAACATGGGATGCACCGGAACAATTAGCCAGCTTTATGGCAAATAACTTATAAATATAATTTCTATTTCCAAATATCGTCATATCCAGCCTGAGGATTTTGAAAAAGTTCACCGTTTATAAAACGATATCCCTCATCAAGTTTTGCTATTTCAGACATATCGGCTTCATCCAAAACAACAGCTTGCGCCGCAAAATTCTCTTTCAAACGATTTTCATGTACAGACTTTGGAATAACAGCAATCCCGCGTTGCATTTGCCAAGCCAAAACCACTTGCGCCGCAGTAACATTTAATTTACGAGCAAGCTCTTTAATTACTTCATTGTCCAAAACTCCTTTTCCCTCTTCATGATGAGAAGAACCCAACGGGGAATATGCTGTAATAGCAATACCATTTTTCTGACAAAAATCAATCAACGCATTCTGTTGCAATAAAGGATGATTTTCCACCTGATTAACCGCCGGAATCACATTACCTTTTTCAATCAAATTTTCAATTTTTTGACGACTGAAGTTGGAAACACCGATTGCTTTAATCAGCCCTTCATCATAAGCCTTTTCCATTTCGCTCCAAGTTGTTTCCAACGGCACTTCTGATAATGGCAACCAGTCTTCAGGCATCTCCGGCATTATCGAACCTTTGCGTTGGGCTATCGGCCAATGTATTAAATACAAATCAAGATATTCCAATTGCAAATCATTTAATGTTTTTTTCAAAGCTAAACGCATATCTTCCGGTTTATGAGAATCGTTCCACAATTTTGATGTAATAAACAACTGCTCACGCTTAATATCACCTTCTTTAACTGCGTCATGTAAAGCTTGCCCGATTTCTGCTTCGTTTCCATAAATTGTAGCACAGTCAAAGCTTGTATATCCTAATTTAACCGCCCAGCGTATTGCCTGATATACTTCTCCAGATTCGGCTTTCCAAGTACCTAAGCCAATTATAGGCATCTGCGCGCCTGTATTTAATGTTACATATCTCATCACTATCTCCTTCAGATGGAAATTAAAATTCATAGCAAATATAATAACGATAGTGATTTCTTAAAGATTTATTTTTGAATTTATTTTACTTCCCAACTACGGGAAAATTCTTCGTCTTTAAACAAAGAAGCCAAACCTGTTACTTGTTTCAGACGCAACAATTCATCGGCAGACATACCTATATTTTTACATATCCAACTGTCACTTTTGCCAATTTCCAATAATTCGGCAACAATATTACTCATTAAATCTACATTATGACTACCGCGAGCACGATTATGCCTGATTGTTGAGGCAATCCTCTCACCTAACTCTTTTTCAATAACCACAACCGGAAGGATTCCTTTTTCACGCTTATAAATTCGCTCGCTTGTTTTCATAATTGTATAACGATGAAATCCGTCAACAATAATATACTTATCTGCTTCTTTGTCATGATAACAAACCACCGGTTGCGTATATCCGTCTTCCCAGATAGATAATTCCAAAAGTTTCATTTCCGGTGGAGCCACACGATTCGGATTATAGTCATTAGCCTGAACCTTTTCAACAGGTACACCAATAACACGATAAACGGGGCTGATAAAATTTTCCATCACACATCCTCATAAATTTTTATATTTTTCTAACAATTCTTTTTCTCGACGCGTCTGCTCACGTGTTTGAGCAAAACCCATATATTTACACAAATGGTCATTTTTCAGAATACAAACAGCCATTCTTTTCCATGACGGAATATCAATGCTAGACTTAATATCATCCGTATCATCAGGTGTTCCCAAAAAAACAACCCGTTCTTTATCTGACTTATAATTACTGAGTCCGTTTCGACGAATGCTATAATCACAAGCTTCTAATTCATCAATAGCTTCCGCATTCACAACTCCACCTTTTTTCCACCAAAAACGTATAGAAGTCTTAAATTTTTGTATATAATTACGCCGCACCTTTTCAGGCAATGTAGCCAACAAAAATTTAACATAACGCCGCCACGTATACCCTTTCGGCAAGGTAATTCTGCCAACTCCCATAAGCTTAGTATTTCCGTACATTGCTGCAAAATTTGCGCCATTTACTCGCGAAACCACTTTAACCCATGTTGCCGGCTCAAGCACACGATATAAATTTAAGCTTTCTTTGGCATTTTCGTGATAGGGACTGGAAACACGCATCTGATTAATTGACAAGCCTGCTCGATAATACAAATCATATATTTTATTATACTCATATCCCTCTCTGGCATTAGCAATCCAAATATCTTTTGTTGCCCAATCATACAAAGGATAAGCATTATAGACATTATTATCAATTTTTGTTGTCCATTGAGAATCTTTCATCAAATTTTTGCGTACATTGACATATGCCCGATAACGATTAATTGACTCATCAGCTCGTATACCAACCAAACAAACTGATGTGCCTTTATGAGTTCGACCATACCATTTTGCAAACTCAGCATACAAATCTTCTTGAGCCATTTTATATTCATAAAAATCAAAAGGATTATTCTTTAGATTAATGATATACGGACGATCCGGCATTGGACGCACCCATAAATTTTCTTTTTTATCATCCCACGGATACCAATACATCTGAAAATTGCTTACAGCACAACGAGATCCCATTGGCAAACAAACCCAATATGGTTCAATATCATCAATATTATCATCAAACATTTTGGTAACATATTCGGTTGTTAACTGATATTGTGCTTCAAAATCCTGATGAAATACGCCGATTTTCTTTTTAATATTATGACGGCGCTTATAATCAAGCACCATATTCAGCAATAAACCACTGTCTTTTCCACCAGAAAAAGATACATAAACATTATCAAAATTTTCAAAAATAAACTTCAAGCGATCTTGAGTAGCGTCAAAAACATTTTTATCTTGATAAATTTTCATAAGTTGCAACCTTTTGATATGACATTATTTCACAAACATTACTCAATAACTTTTGCTTTCGTTTTAAATTTTTTCTAATTAAATTTTCCAACACCGTATTAACCCAAAAATCATAAATACATAACTTTTCTCCTTTTTTTCCGGAAAATTTGGAAAGTATATCCAATTTATCTTTGTAATCAAAAGTTTGCGTAAAGTATATCAAATTAGAACATTCATGCAAGCTTAGTCGCGGAATTTTAACCTTATATGTGCATATCATTATATTATAGTCGACCTCAAACAAAAACAACGCTCTGTTTTTATTTGAGGATCCCGTCATAATAACATACTGATAACCATCAAGTAAGCCGGTTTCTTCCAAAAAAATAATTTCACTGCTATACTTGATATATATTATTACTTTTTCACCACGACGATTAATATCTGCCAAAATACGACGCATAGCCTTAACTTTGTGATGACACAAAGTGTAATAATATTGAAATTGCTGAGCAACCGTCAAATATCCTCCGCACACAATTGTACTTAACAACTTATCTTTGTCTTGTTGATAATTTTGTTTTTCTTTTGAGGTTAATTCAAACCAATATTCCCGATAATGTACTCGCAAATTATTATTAATATCCCAAGCTAAAATATAAGGACGAATAAGCTCCAACACTTTTTGTTCTGATTTTATCTCTGACCAACGTTTTATCATATCATTTTCCGATATAAACAAAGGCATAAAATTGTGCAAAAATTGCGTTTCCGTCATACTAAAAATTAGAGGATTAATAAACATCATTTGCACATAAAGATCCTTAATGCTAGTCGTTAACGGATTTTTAGATAACAACAAACGATATCTAAATTTATGATGCATTGAATATAAACGTTTAGTCAAAGCAGAACTTGTATTTCTGATATTAATACCTTCATCAATCACACAAAATATTTTATATTTGTTCGCTAAATTAAATAGCTTCAAATATTGCCAATCATTTCCCGATATATTTTCTTGAGAAAAGAAAAATATTTTAATTGCATTTCGTCCTGCATAATCATTTATCAATTTAATATAATGGCGAATTTTTAAAGAAGTTGTTGGGGCAATCCACGCAATATAATCCCATTCTTTCCGCAAACGATTAATTAATCTGAAGGTCAAACGAAGCCTTTTACAATTATCATTCACAAATATAATACCGGCATGCAGTTTTTTAAAATCATTTTCTGTCTTATCTATATCTGCCATTCTGCCGAAACCAATCATCTTGTTAACATAATAAGACATATATTAATCACTAATTTTATAAAAAAAACATTTTCAAAAAATAAAAAACAGAAAACTTTAGTGAGTAAGGGAAGCGACAGCAACTGCAACGAACTTAAGTTCCTGAGGGATAGTCCTGTCTCCAATATAAAAGCCCAGAGAAAACTCTGGGCTTTTATGGCGGAGAGTACAGGACTCGAACCTGTGCATCCCTATCGGGATGACGGATTAGCAATCCGCTGCATTACCACTCTGCCAACTCTCCACGTGGTACTTGAGTATATGTATATTATGTTTAGCACAACGTCAATATTTTTTTTCAAATTTTATCACATAGAGGATATAATGTAATTTTTATTAATCACCCAAAACCATTGTCATATATGTCATAAATATAAATCCGATAAATACAGCAGCAACTGAACGATTAGTTTCTTTACTGCCATAAGTTTCCGGTAAAATTTCGTTTATAACCACAAACAACAGCGTCCCTCCGGCCAATGCCATTCCGTATGGAACAATATTAAAGCTTATATCCATAAGCAACAAACCGATAATTGCTCCCAAAGGCTGTACCAAACCGATAATAAAAGCTGTCAAAGCCGCCCGTAAGCGTGAATTCCCTGCCGCCACCAATGAAATGGCTATTGTCAAACCTTCAGGTATATTATGCGTAGCAATGCCTACCACCAATGATAAAGGGCTAACAATATTTTCTGCTCCATAAGCCACGCCAACAGCTAAACCTTCAGGTAATTTATGTAATGTAATAGCAATAATAAACAACCATGCTTTTTTCAAATCAAAGTGCGGTCCATGATGCCCCATCGCATTATGTTCATGAGGAAGTAAAAGATTCAAAACCCAAACCAACAACACTCCGGCAAATACTGTCGCCGTATATTTTAATGCTGAAATATAAATATTTTGCACATCGGTTAAAAATTCTTTCATAGATGGCACCAAAAGCGAAAAGAAAGAAGCAGCTAACATAACCCCTGCCGCCAAATTTAGCAGTTGATTGATTTCAGACTTTAAATACCTTTTTTTTACAAATATCAAAAAACCACCGATACCCGTAACCAACCCTGCAACAAAAGCAGCTAAAAATCCCTGCATAAAAACGGCATTAAACATCTTTATTTCCTATCAAATAAATGAGCAATATCACTGATTTTCAACTTGATATAGGTTGGCCGCCCATGATTGCACTGTCCCGAATGTGGAGTGCGCTCCATATCACGCAATAGCTTATTCATTTCTTCGGCATTAAGTCTTCGCCCTGCCCGCACCGAGCTATGACAAGCTATTGTCGCACAAACCAAATGCAATTTTTCTGTCAATTTAAAACCGCTTCCCCATTCAACAAGCTGCTGAGCAATATCTTCAACCAACGATTTTACATCACAATCACCGAGCAATGCCGGAGTTTCTCGAACAATAACCGCGGTGGTTCCGAATTCTTCCAAAATTAATCCCAATTTAGCCAACTCCGGTGCTGCCGCAACAATACGATTTTTTTCTATCATATCCAAATCAATAATTTCGGGAATCAACAAAATTTGCGAAGCAGGTTTACCACCTGATTGCAAATTTTCTTTCAATCTTTCCATAACTATGCGTTCGTGAGCAGCGTGTTGATCCGTAATAACAATGCTATCTTCAGTCTGCGATATAATATAAGTATTGTGAAACTGAGCTTTAGCAACCCCCAACTCCCCAATATCACTACGTTCAACCATATCTTCAACATCCTCAACCCTCACTGAGAGCCTATGCTCCAATTCAGGTAAAGATGCTTGCCGCCTATATGAAGACACAACGGCAGACGATCGATAATTATAATTAGGTTTGGCTTCTTCTAAAAAACCGCTTTTAAGCAACTGATTTTCCTCAAAAGTAGGTATTTTATCCGCAACCAATTCTGATAAATCCAAAACATTAGAACTATGATTAGAATGTAAATGCAAACCTTTGCGAATAGCTCCTACCAATAAGCCTCGCACCATATTTCCGTCATAAAAACGGACTTCAGCTTTAGTCGGATGCACATTCACATCCACATCTTCGGGGGATACATCAACAAATAAAGCACAAACCGGATAACGCCCCGATGCCAAAACATCCTGATATGCTCCTCTAATCGCCCCAAGCAAAAGCTTATCACGCACCGGACGATTATTGACAAACAAAAATTGTGATAATGAGTTAGCTTTATTTAGTGTTGGCAAAGAGGTATAACCGCTAATTCTGACGTTATCACGAGCTTCATCAATTAATATGGAATTAATAGCAAAATCGCGTCCCATAACCGCAGACAAGCGTTCTAACCTTGCTTCAAACAAATCACCCGAACAAGCCGGTAACGAAATTTTTTTCTTTTCTCCGTCATAAAGATAAAAAGATACATTTGCATTTGCCAAAGCAATTCTATTCACAATATCAACGCATTGCGCCGTTTCATTAGAGGAAGACTTTAAGAATTTCAACCTCGCCGGCGTAGCATAAAACAAATCTCGCACCTCTATCCTCGTTCCTTGCGGATGAGCCGCCGGACGAACCTCTGACTTTTGCCCACCCTCAATACTAATCTGCCAAGCATTTTCGGCATTCTTGGTACGACTGATAATTGTTAAACGCGCAACGGAAGCAATTGACGGCAAAGCTTCGCCACGGAAACCAAAAAATCCTATATTAAACAAATCATCATCAGGAAGCTTTGACGTTGCATGACGTTCTACCGCCAACGGCAATTCTTCTGCCGTCATACCCTTGCCGTCATCAGTAACAGAAATAAGCCCCTTTCCGCCGTCAACCAATCTTATCTCTATTGAGCAGGCTCCGGCATCAAGAGCATTTTCAACCAACTCTTTGACAACCGAAGCCGGACGCTCAACAACTTCACCGGCAGCAATTTGATTAACAAGATTTGAAGGTAAAATTCTAATAGACATTTATTTACGCATCTTTTTTATTACTTTAATCAGATTTGCTGTTGAATTATCGTGTTTGCCGCCACTGATATTTCCTTGCAATTCCGGAAGAATACTCAAAGCCAT
>JAFTLF010000035.1 GCA_017452885.1 Alphaproteobacteria bacterium | reverse complement strand
TACGCGAATATCTGACAAATCCGATAGGACGATTGTCGACACTTACGACAAAGGTTCTTGATAAAGAACTATGTTCATTTTCGGCAGCAAATCTTTTAACTTTATGATAAAAATAATCATAAGTATATAAAGCCATTTCATCCGAAGATTTATACCCTTCAGAAAGCTTGTTGTACGAATTGCGATAGGCAAGGGTTAAATCGTTGATAATTTTTTCGTCATTTTGTAAGTTGTTAATAGATATTTTCATCGTTTTACCGTTTATATATAACTCGTTGCCTCAGAGTAACATTTTAGAAATTTTTGTCAATATAATAACGGGTTTTTCGAGTCTAAACACCAGAAAAGGACTGGACTAAATAATTTTAAGGTGCTAAATGTCCTCTATATTTATCATATCTGGATTTTAACATGGAAATTTCTGAATTAATAGATAACTTTGAATTTTTGGATGGTTGGGAAGATAAGTACCGCTATATTATTGAGTTGGGTGAAAAGCTTTCTCCGTTAGCCGCCGAGTTTCATACTGAAGAATGGAAGGTGCGCGGTTGTCAGTCGCAAGTTTGGCTTGTTCCGCAAATACAAGACGGAAAAATCAGCTTTTCCGGAGATAGTGATGCAATGATTGTTAAGGGGTTGATAGCTATTGTTTTGATGATTTATAACCATAAATCCCCAACAGAAATTAAATCAATTGCAGTTGATGACATTTTTGCTAAACTGGGATTGGAAGAACATTTAAGTCCCAGCCGTCGCAACGGTCTGATTTCAATGACGGAAAAGATTAAACATTACGCCGAAGTTCTTTAGCGTTAAGGATTCCAGACATGAATATTCACGAATACCAAGCCAAAAAGATTTTACAACAATACGGCATTCGTATTCCCAAAGGCGGGGTCGCTTACACGCCAAATGAAGCTAAACGCATAGCCGCTAAGGCTTCGCGCAGTGGGCCGTGGGTATTAAAAGCACAAATTCAGTCCGGAGCACGTCAAAAAGGCTACTTTTTAGAAAAGTCTGCCGGTCCGCGCGGAGGTATTCGTCTTATAAAATCTCGTCGGGATATTCTGCGCAATGCAGAACAAATGTTGGGCTCAACTTTAGTAACAATTCAAACTGGTCCCGAGGGCAAACCGGTTAGCCGTCTTTATGTTGAAGAATTTAGTAAAATCGCGCGAATCTTTTATGCCGGAATTGCAATTGACCGTGTTAATTCTGCATTGGTGTTGTTGGTTGCTTCCATAAAAAATGAAAGTATTACTAACATTGCATTTAATCATCCTGACAAAATTCTCAAAATCAATCTTGATATTGAAGGAGATACCAAACCGGAACAAGTTAAGCAGGTAATGGATTTTCTGAAATTACCGCCCAAAAGCGCACGCAGTTTAGAAATTCTCATCAATGGTCTGCATCGTGCCTTTATTGATTATGATGCCAGTATGATAGAGATAAATCCTGTTGGTGTCCTAAAAAACGGCGAGTTGGTTGCGGTTGATGCCAAAATATCATTTGATGATAATGCTTTGTTTCGGCATCCTGAAATTGCGGCTCTGCGAGATGATTGTGAAGTCTCCGAACGAGAGCTTCAGGCTGCAAAATACAAATTTGATTATCGCGAATTTAACGGTTCAATTGGTTGTATTGTCAATGGAGACGGCTTAGCTCTGGCGGTTATGGATATGCTTCGTGTTAAAAATTTAGATACAGCCTGTTTTCTTAATGTAAAGGGTGGTGTTGATAAAGATAAAATAGCATCAGGAATCAAAATTATTATGACCAATCCTCGGGTTGAGGGTATTTTAATTAATATTCTTGGTGGTTTTTTGCGTTGCAATTTAATTGCGGATGGAATTATTGCCGCAGCTTCCGAAGTTGGATTAAATGTGCCGCTCGTAGTTCGTTTTGAAGGAACAAATAAAGAAGATGCCAGAGAGATTTTAGATAAATCAAAATTGCCGATTATTCTTGCCGATACAATGGAAGAAGCAGTTGCTAAATTGGCAGAGGCTATGGAGGAAGTAGACTGATGTCAATTTTTGTAAATAAACATAGCAAAGTTTTGTGTCAGGGTATCACCGGTACACAGGCAACGTTTCATATTCGTCGTTCTTTAGATTACGGCACGCCGGTTGTCGGCGGTGTTACTCCGGGAAAAGGCGGAGAAATACATCTTGGCCTTCCGGTTTTTAACACCGTCAAAGAAGCCAAAAAAGAAACCGGAGCCAATGCCAGTGTAATGTATGTGCCGGCACCATATGTAAAATCAGCAGTTAAAGAGGCTGTTGAAGCCGAGCTTGACTTGGTAGTTTGCATCGCAGACGGAGTTCCGGTAAAAGATATGTTAGAAATCAATCACATGCTTTCCGGCTCCAAAACAAAATTTATTGGTCCCAATACTCCGGGGATTATCACACCGGGTGAAGCTCGTTTAGGAATTTTTCCGGAAAATATTCATACACCCGGAAGTATAGGTATTGTTTCTCGTTCATCAACACTGACTTATGAAGCAGTGATTGAAACTGCTGAGGCAGGATTTGGTCAATCGACTGTTTTGGGGTTGGGTGATGATATGTTAATAGGAGTGGACTTTGTGGAAACCTTAAAGCGCTTTCATGAAGATGACGCTACAAAAGCCATTATTGTATTAGGGCGTTTGGGAGGTACTTTTGAAGAAGTAGGCGCAGAGTTTTATAAATCTTTAGAAAATAAAAAACCTGTAATTGCTTTTGTAGCTGGCAATGCAATTCCTTTTGGGCATAAAATGGGCTATGCCGGAGATGTTATTACCAAAGGATATATTTCTACTCAGGATAAAAAAGATATTATGCAGGATGCCGGTATGATTGTTGTTGATAATATTAACGACATAAGTATTGAATTGGCAAAACTTGCATGAATAGTCTATGGACGGATATTCTCAATTTTATTTTGCCGCCTCGTTGCCTGAAGTGCGGTAAAATTCTTAAAGAAAATACCGGCCTTTGTACCGAATGTTTCGGCGAAATAAATTTTATAACAACTCCATATTGTCATAAGTGTGGTCATCCGTTGGAAACAGTAGTTTCTCACGATAGTAAAATTCTTTGTGGTAATTGCCTTAAGAAAACACGACATCTGTTTCGATTAAGTAGATCAGCTTTTTCCTATGATGAAGCAAGCAAAGGATTGATTGTCGGGTTCAAATTTAACGATAAAACTGAAAATGCTAAATTTTTGGCACAAACGATGTTCGTTGCCGGAGCGGATATTTTTGCTGTTGGTATTGATGTAATTGTTCCGGTGCCATTGCATTTAACGCGATTGATAAGTCGTCGTTATAATCAATCTGCTCTTTTAGCAAAGCAACTTGCCAAGTTAAGCGGTTGTCCTGTCGATAACACTTCGTTTATAAAACATCGTCGCACCCGCCCGCAAGTTGAGTTAAATGGAATAGCAAGGGTTCGTAATGTCAAAGGTGCTTTTTCTGTTAAATATCCTGAGAAAATAGAAGGTAAACGCATATTATTGGTCGATGATGTGTTGACAACAGGTTCAACATTAAAAGAATGTGCGCTTGCACTAAAGAGAGCCGGAGCTAAATCTGTTGATACTTTGACTGCCGCCAGAGTTATTTAAGAAAAAGAAATGATTGAAAAAAATATAAAAATTTTTAAGTGGTATTACTTCTTTTGGCGTTTTAAGCCATTGGCGGTTATGATGATTATATATTTTTCTCAAATAACCGCTTCTTATACTCAGGCAATGGCTATTTTTGCGATAAATAATTTAGCTTATGCTTTTTTCAAAATACCAGGTGGTTTTTTCTCAGATCAAATTGGTCGAAAACCGATAATATTGTTGGGAAGTATCCTTATAGCAATCTCATTTTTGCTTCTTGTCGTTTCGGGACAGTTTAATATTAAATGGATTTTATTCGTTTTTGCCGTATTATGGGGCGTTGGAGAAGCCTTGATTGCGGGAACAACAGATGCTTTGATGTTTGAAACTATGTCAGAGTTAAAAGAAAGTGGTAATTTCAGAATATTATATTCAAAATCCATGCTTTCCGATCAATTAGGGTGTGCTTTTGGAGCTATTACCGCAATGCTTCTGACTTATTATACTACAATACAATATGTTGCATAGCTGTCAGTAATTCCTGCGCTTGCTCAAGTCGTTATTTCTTTTTATTTTATAGAACCTCAAACTAGGCAACAAAAATCAAAGCTTTCTAAAATGAATTTTTTAGCAGCATTGTTGCAATTTATATATAACAAAAAGCTGTTATTTTATACTATAACGGATATATTTTTTAGCACATTAGGAGATATATCACACCGTTTTGAAAGTGCTTATTTTAAAACATTTACCCAAGAGTGGATAATTAGTCTGGCAAGAGTATTAAAACATTTTTTTGGAATATTGGGATTTTACTTTATTCCACATATAAAAATCTTTAATAAAGCTAAAATATATTTTGGCTCAATTTGCAGTAATATTGTTATACGCACAATAGCTCTTCTGTTTAATAATGGAGTTACTCCTTTTATTCACATGTTTATAAACTTTTTCTACGCTACGGCATCAACGGCAAAATCAGATATATTGCAACATGAATTTTTACCTAAATATCGAGCAACAGCACAGTCAATAATCTTTTTTACAAAAGGGGTGTTTATGTCTTTACTAATGCTTTTATTGGGATGGTTGGCTGATGCTCAAGGACTTTTGTTTGCAATGTCAACACTTGTTATTTTGAGGGTTTTAGGCCTTTTATACGCATATATATGGCGCAGACTTCAACAACAATGAAAGAGTGCAGAGTTATTTTATTTTAGTTATGTATTTAGGCGGAATAACTCCGTTTTTAACAACAATCAGATAATAACGCACCCATGCAAATCTGCGTTCGAGTTTATCATCGCATACGCTCCAGTCAACCGGAGTATAATCAATTTCCGAAATGCCGTTAAGTTTTTTCAAGATTTCATCCATACCTTGCTCTTCTTTTATGTTTGGAAAATCCAAAATTGATGGGCTGACATAAACAGCCTCTATAAATCCGTCCTTATCCATTGCCGAAATATCAATTTCAAACATATCAGCATTATCTACAAAGTTTTTTAAGCAATAAATACTGCGCTCAGTCCATTGTATCGGTTCGGAAAAAGCTCTGATGGCGCGGCTACGTCCTGCAAAACAACTTTCCATCCATTCACAAATCTCTTTATGAGTTTTTTTGCCGCCGCTTCGCTTAAAATAATAACTTAAATCAGCCTTCTGATTATTGGCAAAAGATAAAATACCTTTTTCTTGCGCATCATTACCTTTGGCTATGTAGTGGTATAACTTCATCTTAATCACATCCGTTCAAAATATTTTAATAACTCAACCGATTGCGGATAAAAATATTTCATTCCTTCATATATGGAGTAAACATCATAAAAAGCATTATGCGGGTTTAGTCCCAGATTTTCAATTTTTTTATCCAAACCCAATATGCCGGCAATTTGTCCTGAACTTTGGTGTGTGACTGATATTTTATTTTCTTCATAAAGCTTCTTAAAAATAGGGGCAATATTTCGATAAGTAAGAGATTGTTGTATCGATAAATTGTATAATAGTATATTGTTTTCAATGATTTCACCGTCTGCTTTATAAATAAAGTCAGCATTCCATACGTGAGAATAACAAGTATCGTTTCCGACAAAATTCACAAAATTATTATATACCGTAGAAAAAGCTTCTCCGGATTTATTAACTTGCTCATTTGTGATATGTGTCAAATTTACAAAATAATCCGACAAGATCGGATTTATGCTTGGTTTGCATAAAGCGCTAAATTCAGCTAATACTTCCAATTTGTCAGAAATTTTAAGGGCGGATAGCTGAACCACTTCCTTCTTTTTCTGCCCTGTCCACCCTTTTTCCAGACAGCCTTCCCAAGTTGTATATTCCGTATCAAAAATCACAAAAGACATATTATGTTATCCTTAAATTTTTATCAGGCAAAAATATTTTCTGTTAAAATATTTTAATATAATATTTTAATTAATCATTAATTAGTTATATTTTTAAGCGTAAGTTGTGTTTTTAGCATTTGACATCTTTGAGTATACTGAGGAAACCGCGCCAATGATTGGAAAAAAGAATTTTATAAGTTTGCAGGCATTATTTATTTTAGCTGCAATTGATAAGTGCGGTGGAAAAAGAAAAGTATCGGATATATTGGGCATATCTATTGATACCATCAATAAATATATCTCAATATTAGAGAGTGAAGTCGGTTACGAATTGCTGGTTAATAATGGCAGAGGGAGCCAACTTACCATGCGTTGTAAAGAGTTGGTTGAGCATGCACATATAATGGAAGATATTTTTAATAATATTTACAGTAATGAAACAACAAATAAAGAGTTAAAAGGTGATGTGTTGGTCAGTATGCCGTTGAGTGTTTCTACCAACTTATTTCTTGAGAATATCGGGGAATTTTTTGAACAATATCCCGAAATTAATATCGTAAACAGAACATTTATAGACAATTCAGATTTTGCCAAAATGGATTCAGACATAGGGCTTACTTTTTTGCCGCCTAATAATAATGATGTAGTGGTGTTGCATACTAAAAAGGTAGAATGCGGATATTTTGCATCTCCGGAATATTTGGCAAGAAAGGGGTATCCTGTAAGTTTTGAAGATATGTTGGAAAATCATTGGATTATTACCAGAGTTCAGTTACAGGACTTTTTACAAGAATGGAAAAATATTGTTAAAAAAGCCAAACATACAAGATATATAACCAACTCGACCTATGGTGCAACGGAAATGGTTCGTTGGGGTGGCGGCATAGCTATTATGCCAATCAGATACAGAAAAGCAGAAGGATTCGTCTGTTTAGATAATTTCAAATGCGAAGAAGAACCAACGATATATCTGGTTGCTAAAAAGAAATCTAAAGATATTCCAAGAGTTAGGGCGGTAATAGATTGTTATAAAAAATGGATAGACGACATGTAGTACAATGATAAAACGTGATTTTATCGTTGCTAATGGAGTTTAAATTGTGAAAGAAAAATCTAGGGTATATTTGATTTGTGGATTTCTGGGGGCAGGAAAAACCACATATTCAAAGAAATTAGCTCAAGATAACAAGGCCATTCACCTAAACCCCGATGAAATTGTTATGCAGAAATATAAACCCGAAGAATATGAAAATAATTGGGATACTTGTTTTGCACAAATAATGGATTTTTTGTGGCAAGAAACAGCCTCTTATATTAAACAAAATGTAGATATTATTCTTGATGTCGGGTTTTGGAATAAAGAAGCGCGAAGCAGAGCTGTTCACAAAATAAAGCAATTGGGAGGTCAACCCATAATTTATTATATTTATGCCCCTGATGCCGTACTGAAACAACGTATTTCGATGAGAAAAGGAAAAATTGCGGAGTATAATCATTTGCATTTTGATGAAATAAAAAAACTTTTTGAAGAACCTTCGTCTGATGAAAATATTGTTGTTATAAAAAATTATTAAAAGACAAAATTTATAAACGAGTTTAAAATTTATCCTAATATATTTTAGGAACATTATAAAACTAAATATGGTGTTAAAATGATAAATATTTTGTTAGATTTTACCCAAAAAGTTGGTCACAAATTAAGGTTAATGCAACAAAATGTGGAGAATATATGTAACAAAGATACATCGGTTGAATCTTTGGTCACCAAAGCAGACGTTTATGTGTCAGATTTTTTTGAAAAAGTAATCAAAAAGCATTTCTCTCATCTTAACTATATGATTATTGACGAAGAAAAAATATCACAATACGGAAAGGATATTTTTGAAAAAATAAACAATACAGAATATCAATTTGTAATAGATCCCATCGACGGAACTTTGCAATACGCCAACAATCACCCGTTGTACGGCATAAGTATTGGTGTGTATAAAAATACAAAGCCGTTGCTTGGCATACTTTATCTGCCGAAATTAAATGAAATGGCTTATTTTGATGGGCAAAAAGCATACTGGGTTCAAAACTGTTTCAAAAAGAAAGAAGTAAAAATAGAGTTGTTTCCAAAAGAAAAATCAGATTCTTCAATTGTTTTTGGGCATTCGTGGCTTTGGGAGCTAACTTCTGAATTTTCAGTTCAGAAAGCTGTTTTTTTAGATTATTACTCCGCAGTATCTCAAAGTTTTTATCCTTTGATAGGAAAGGGAAAAGCTTATTGCATGAGCTTAAAATTATGGGATATTGCAGGAACAATACCTCTTGCAAATTATTTGGGGATGAAAATTTACGAATACGGAACAGATAAAACGTATGACAGGATTTCACCGGAATTTTTTAATACGGATATGAAAACAAAAAATAAATGTGTAATGTGTTATCCTGCTGATTATAAAGAACTTTGTGGTTGGCTAAAACCCAAAATGTAAAATGTTTGATTTCGC
>JAFTLF010000034.1 GCA_017452885.1 Alphaproteobacteria bacterium | reverse complement strand
AAGGTACCGCCACCAAGGTCATAAACAGCTATTGTGCCGGAAGTTTTCTTATCCATACCATAAGCCAAGGCAGCTGCCGTCGGCTCGTTGATGATACGCAAAACTTCAAGACCGGCAATTTTACCGGCATCTTTAGTTGCTTGACGTTGAGAATCGTTAAAATATGCCGGAACGGTAATAACAGCCTTTTCAACTTTTTCACCAAGATAGCTTTCGGCATATTCCTTGATCTTTTGCAAAACGATTGCTGAAATTTGCGACGGAGCATATTTCTGGTTTTTGACTTCAACCCAAGCATCCCCATTGTCGCCTTCAACAATTTTGAACGGAGCATGCTCTTTATCCTTGGAAACTTCAGGAGAATTAAAGCGACGACCAATTAAACGTTTGATTGCAAACAAAGTGTTTTCCGGATTAGTAACAGCCTGACGCTTTGCAGGAAAACCGACTAAACGCTCTGTATCAGTAAAAGCAACCATTGATGGAGTGGTGCGAGCACCTTCGGAATTTTCAAGAACTTTGGCTTCTCCGCCTTCCATAACAGCAAAGCAAGAGTTGGTTGTACCAAGGTCAATACCAATGACTTTATTACTCATATTTAATCATCCTTTATATAAAACAAGTCGTATATTTATCTTTCTACTTGCTTATATAGGGATGAAATTTTACTGATGCAAGAGCTGCTCATATTTTTTTGAAAATTTCTTTCGGCTCCGGAAATCTTTTCTAATTGATTGCATAAACCAACGTTTTCTTTTGCTTCTTCCGGACTAATCAAAGGATTTTCCGTGCCGCGTAACATTCCTATAAAATTACCGAGTTCATTGCGTAAATTATCACCTCCCTCGGTAATCAATTCATTATTTTTTAATAACCGACGTTCAGGAAAATTAATTTGATAAATATTTTGTTTATCATCAATAATGCGCATATGACGTTCTATCGGCACATCTGCACGAATCGCCTCAAGCCTCACTATTGCCTTGTTCCAATAACGCATTTCAACAATGCTATGTTCATCCCAACGATATTGGTCTTTTTTATGAACAATTGCCGTTTCAAAATCATTTCCCAGTAATGAATTAACTATTGCCAAATCATGAATCATCAATTCTGAAATAACGTGCGTCTGTTTTATTCCCGGATTGGCTGATGTGCGGATACCTGCAATTGACAAAACTCGATGCTCATTTAAAAGCTCTTTAAGACGCATTACCGCCGGATTATAATTTTCGGTGTGACCAACTAAAAGCGGAACATTTTTTGCCTCGGCAAGTTTAATTAATTCTAAGCATTCTTCTTCAGTAGAAGCAAATGGTTTTTCTATCAAACAAGGTATACCTTTTTTGATGAAATAAGTTGCGGTATCATAATGATTTTCTGCCGGTGTTGCTATAATAACAGCATCCGCTCTGCGCTTGTTTATATCTGCCGGCTTTTCAAAATACGGAACATCAAGTTCTTTAGCTTTTGCTGCTGATGATTGAGGCGTGGAATTTAATATACCGGCAATTGTAACATCTTCTGCATAATTTTCACGCAGACACTTAATGTGTTTGCTTCCCATATTTTTGCAACCAACAACAGCAATACGAATTTTTTTCATTTATATTCACCTTTAATGCTTAATCAATTAGCCATTAATGATATAAACTTTAGTATCCCTTGGTATTGATTTCGTAGCCATTGTTGCCATCAACCACAGAATTGGCAAATGCAAAATCTGTTGAAGTTAATGAATGAATACGATATAGAACTTCTCCTTGTTCAACACGGTCACCAACTTTTTTGAGTAAGTCCAAACCAGCTCCCGGATATTGTCCGGCTCCAGACAAAATACCAATTTTATTAATCCGCTCGTTATTAATGCTTTCAACAACACCACCGGTTGTTGCGACAATATCTCTCGTCAGGTGTCCGAGTTGAGGTTGCGGAGCTTTGCCCTGTGCATAGATAGTTTTGTTGATAGCTTCCAACGCACGACCTGAGTTTAAAATTTCTTTAGCAACAGCATAACCTTGTCCGCCTCGCAATTTTGGATCAAACTCAAGAATACGTCCCGCCATAAATAAAGATTTTTCTAACAAATCTTGAGGAGCGTCTGGTTTATTGCGTAGAACTTTCATAACATCACGAGCTTCCAACACAGCTCCCACACCATTACCAATCGGTTCACTGCCATCGGTAATAACGGCATCAATTTCCAAAGATAACATATCGCCGACATATTCAATCAATTTGCGCAAACGCATGGCTTCATTTGTGGACTTGATTCGAGAATTGGGACCTACCGGAATATCAACAACCAGATGTGTTACTCCCGCGGCAAGCTTTATTGCGAGAATTGAAGCTGCTAAATGTTGTTGCTGGGTAAAGCCTATGTGACGTTCTACTTTAGAAACAATTTTACTTGCCAAGGCAATCGGAAGCCCTTCATAACAAGCTATAGCGCCGCGATTTTCTTTAACTAACTTAACAAATTTGTCTTCATCTATATCAACATTAGCCAACACACCAAAGGTATCTGCCACTCCGGCACAAGAAGTTAATGAGCGCGAGCAAGTTGTAGGCATTGGTAATCCGTAAGCAGAAATAATCGAATTAATAATAATATCAACCTTATTGCCCGGCACACCACCAAAACAATGATAATCAACAACAATACTCTCATTATCCCAACGAATAACATCGTCTCCAATTAGAGCTTCAGTCATGGCAAGTACTTCTGATGCGGTCATAAACGAACCGGAGGCAACCAAAAATGAAGCAATATCTAAATTGGAATATCGCTTGGAAACAATATCGTTTATAATCGAAGCATATTCGCTGGCACTCAAGATGTTACCGGCAACTTTGCGCTTAACAATCGGCAAGCTCGGTGCCGGAGGAGCAAGCGTTATGGAAACATTGGCACCTTCCGGTAAATTGATTTGTCGAAAAGCTTCATTATTTAATCCGAGTTCATTGGGTTTGACCAACTTTGGATCATCGGTAATTTCCAACAACGCATAAACAGGCTGCATGCTACCGTGAATCTCAACTTTGGTCATGGTTTTTATATCATCAACCTTATAAGCACTGCAATCACTGTGTACATAGGCAACATTTTCATTAAATGAACTTATCGCAACATGTTTGAGATTAAGCATTTTTCATCCTTCGGATATAGTTCTAGCGTTTTTTTGATTATAGTGTAACAGAGTTTAATATTAGTTAATAAATAAAACAACCCAATATCCTTATTGAGATTTTATATTCCAACAAAAAAGCTCCTCATTTGAGGAGCTTTTTGTTGTACAGCAATGTGCTTATCTGACAAAAATCTGAACTTCAGAAGTGGCAGAAGAGCCGGTTTTAGCAGAAAGATTAATACGATCGGCACTAACACCCATATCAATCAAATCTTGAAAAACCTGAGTTGCATTACTTTTGGCTCCGGCAGTATTTCCGTTGGCCGGACTAACAGCCACTACATCAAAAACAACCGATGGCTTTTTAGCAAGAGCGCTTTTAACAGCCTGCTTTAATCCATCTTTGTATTTTGTACCGGCTTTATTAATATTGGCAACAAAAAGCGGACTACCACTACCAATTGCGGATCCCGTACCAAAACGAGGAGCCGAAACATTCAGACTATCCATCGGAACATTATTTACGCCATAGCTACCAACTTTAATTGCGGCAGAAAGACTGCTAATATTGTCACTGGCTGTTGCGATATATTGTTTCTGACGAATAATATCGTTGTTAATTTCATTTAAAAGACTATTCATGAGAATAGATGTTTGGTTTGCCTCATTCTCAAGTATGCGCAATTGACGGTGATCTTCGTCAACAGCACCGGATATACTGTATGATGCACGAATAGCATCAACCAAATAATCAGTATTGGCTGTATCTGCCGAAACACGTGCGGCCAACTGACTTAAAGCATTAGTATTGGCATTCATTACTTGTATATTGTTTTGAGCGCCCTCAAGCATTCCAAACATATTTGGGTTACCTGGAGTAGTACCTACCTGAAGTTTGGCCTCAATCATGCCGATAACTTTATGATATTGGAGAGCATTGTTTACAACTGATGTGCGAATCTGTTGCAATTGAGCGTTGTTATTACGAATAGCCGCTTGAAGCTGAGTCAGCTCGGTACGGAACATAACAACTTTCTGTCCAACAAAAGTTCCGGTATTGCTACCCTCAGAAACCTCGACAGGTTCAAAATTGGTAGAGCCAAGTCCGGGAATAGCGTCTTCGCTGGAATCTAAAGAAGCAGAAGCCAGATTTTCTTGCTCATCCGAGCCAAACAACGAAGGAAACAATGCGTCTGAAGAATAGGCGCAGCCGCTCATAACGAACAAAGAGAGCATCAGGAGCGATAATTTAGTTGCTGATTTTGTCATTGAATAAAGCACCTTTTTTGCTAAAAATATAAACACTTACACTTTTTACACCTTTAACATTCTTTGTAAAGGAAATTTTATAAAAAACAAGCGCTAATTTGAGTTTATTATTGTCTGAAAAGCAGTCTACAATCAAATAGATTAAAATTCTTTTAAATTATTGCAATTTTTTGCTTGCATTTATTTTTCAGGTGCGTTAATAAGGTGCTTGCAAGAACGATGCACTCGTAGCTCAATTGGATAGAGCATCTGACTACGGATCAGAAGGTTGTGAGTTCGAATCCCGCCGAGTGCGCCATAAAAACCCTCCATAAAGGAGGGCTTTTTTTGTATCGGGCGGTATTCGAACCAAGGTTCGTTCTGGCTCGTAAGCTCAATTTTTTCGCTAACTCGCTGCGGTCACTCCGTTTGTAATATTTGCTTCTTTTGCTCTCGCAAAAACGCAAATTAACAAACTGTCGCCTGTCGTGAAAATCGCCAAGTACTTTTGGCGATTTTTGCCTCCAGCCCGCCGAGTGCGCCATAAAAACCCTCCATAAAGGAGGGCTTTTTTGTATCAGGCGGTATTTTCAACTAATCTAATATCCAAGAAAATCAAGCGGCAAAAAGGTCTTTAATTTTATCAAAAAAGCTTTTTGCTTCCGGTTGGCACTTGTCATCTATGCTGATAGAGCGAAATTCTTCCAAAAGCTCTTTTTGACGAGCAGAAAGATTGACCGGTGTTTCAACACGCAGTTTGACAAACAGATCACCGCGACGACCGGAACGCAGAATCGTCATCCCTTGATTTTTGAGTTTGACAACATCGTCATTTTGAGCGCCTGCATCAATTTTCAACTCCAATTTTTCGCCATTTATGGCGGGTATCTCTATGCTCCCCCCCAAAGCGGCACAACACATTGATATGGGAACACGAGTATATAAGTTGGCTCCTTCACGTGTATATAATTTGTGCGGTTTGATATTAATAAATACGTATAAATCACCATTTTCGCCACCGCGAATACCTGCCTCGCCAGCCCCTTGAATGCGCATACGGGTATCATCTTCAATACCGGCAGGAATCTTTACCTTAATGATTTTTTCTTTATTTACTGAGCCGCGACCTTTGCATTTTGGACAAACATCACTGACTTTATGACCACTGCCACCGCATTGCGGACAAGCTTGCTCCACAACAAAAAAACCTTTTTGCAAACGAACTTTACCGGTACCATGACAATGCGGACAAACAGGTGCTGGTTTGCCGTCTTTGGTGCCGTGGCCGTGGCACTCTTCACAAGTTTCGGAAGACGGAATGGTTATTTCTTTATCTATTCCGGAAAACGCATCTTCTAAGCTGATTTCCATGTTATAGCGAACATCATCACCTCGAACAGCATAGCTTTGTTGGCGACGACCTCCGCCCATAAACTCAGAAAAAACATCAGAAAAAATATCAGCAAAACCACTTGCTCCACCAAAATTAAAATCAAATCCGCCAAAGGGATTCCCCCCCATACCACTGCCACCATTGGCAAATGCCTGATGACCGTAGCGATCATAAGCAGCTCGTTTCTGCTCATCCTTCAAAACTTCATAAGCTTCGTTTATCTCCTTAAATTTTTGCTCAGCTTCTTTATTATTGGGATTGCGATCAGGATGATATTGCATAGCTAAACGACGAAAAGATTTTTTGATTTCTTCCCCGTTGGCTGTTTTGGATACTCCTAATATTTCATAATAGTCTGCTTTTTCTGTCATTGTTCTTTTGTCTTTTAATATTTTATTGATGTTTCAGTTAAAGCCCGGAAGATAATATTCCTGCCTTAACACTACATATTGATAAGTTAATCTTGTATTTAGGGCTTTTAAGCTTAAAAAGCAAGTAATTAAATAAAAATTAAGCGTTTTTGCTTTATTGTGTAATTATATGTAAAATTTTAGACAAAACATATTGCCAAAATCGCCAAAATATGGTATATATAGTTTTGTATTATGCAAAATCTTTTCTCAGGGAGCGTGACTATGGCTAGAGATTTTACCTCAGAAGAACTTAAACAAATTCGTGAAAGCCAAGAATTTCAAGAATATTTGCAAAAAGCAGGAGAAGATGAAACTAATCTTGCCTTAACGCATTATTTACAGAATGCCAAAAACTTGTCCTATTGGGAAGAAAAATTTACTTCCGATGTAAAGCAACATAGTGATGAAATGGTCATTGATTTGTCATCTCTTGATAAATATAAAGAAATCGACGAGGTTATTCGTGCTTTGCGCGATGAAGATTTTGCTTCGGAATTTAATCAAGCTTTAGCCAATGCCTATGAACTCAAAAAGGCCGGAAAAATCAATGAATTTAAAACGGAAATTGAAAAATTACAACAAAACGCTTCTACACAAAATTTGCACAGCGTCCAACTAGCCATGGATGACAAAGGCTATATGTATGATTACACAAACGCCAATAAGACACATCTTGAAGAACGTGAAGTTCCTGATTTGTCCGCACTGGTATTACATATGCGCAACAATTCTATGAGTGCAGAAATTTTGCAAGAACGTCTGAATGATATTAGAGCCAATCATCCTGATGATAAGCGAGCTATTGAGCTTTATGAAACTGTAATCAACGCTTATCGCACAGGTAAGGGTGTTGATAAGCTGAATGACTTAGTCAAAGACGAAAATGATGTTCGTATTGCCGAAGATATGGCTCGTGAAGTTGAATACGACAACGCTTATGATGTGCCGAGAATTAAAAAACAAATTGAAGTTCCGGGACCGGTACCACACGATGATGATGACAATCATCATGATGACGATCCGAAACCAAAACCGGTGATTCTTGATGGTGTAATTATGCGCGGTTACAATGCCGATGAATGGCAGCAGTTGATTGATGGAAAAGATACCGACTTTTTGAATGCAATTGACTTTGTTGAGGGTGTTGAAATCACCGCTCTTAAGGCTATTGGCAAACTTCCTGATAATTTCAGCGACATGACTCCTGATGAACGCCGCGCTGTAATTGAAGCTTTATCTCCTGTTGAAATGGCTAAATTCAACGGAGCAATGAATAATGCCAGTCAGAAAATTCTTGAAACATATCCGCCAAGATTCATGGTCTTTTTACATCAAAGAATCGGTGAAGAAATAAAAGCAGAAGAAGCCAAAGGTAAGGATAGCAACACTATTGATATACTGAAAAATCAGCTTGATCAGCTGAATAAGGCTATGGTCAATAAACTTGAAGGATATGTTAAGGGTGATATTGTTATCGACCAAACAAATATTGCTGATGTATATGACGGTGCAACAGAAATGTTTGCTTATCTCAAAGAGCAAAATAAAAATTCGACTGTCATTGCAAACGCTGCTGATGTGGCTCAGAAAAAATTAGATGCCGAAATTAAAATTTATGATGAAACCAATGGTTTTGATAAAGTAAGCGCCAATGACGGGCCGGCTATTGAAAAAGCTTTTGAAAAAGCCTCTAAAATGGCTGATGAACTTAAGCTTGAGGACTATCCAGACATTCAGCAAATGATTGATGGTCTGGAATTTGAAAGTGATGAACAAAAACAGACCTTTGTTGATATTATCAAAGAACAAGCTGCTCGCGCTACTTCCGTTAAAGGCTTCAAGGATAAAGACGAAGACCTCAAGAAAAAATTTGATGAGGCAATTCAAGAAGCTGTAACCGATAATGTCGGTGCATTAATCTCAACTAATGAATTGCTTAAATTTGACGGAAAAGTTGATCCGAAAGACATTAATCAAGCAACTTT
>JAFTLF010000033.1 GCA_017452885.1 Alphaproteobacteria bacterium | reverse complement strand
GCTGCAGTAGCCCATTTATGCATCGGATCTTGTCCGCCGAAAGTTTTATCGGGGAAGAATTTGTCAACCAAGTCAGGTACAGTATTTTGTACTAATTTGAATGAATATAGAAAAGCAAATAATAGCAACATAAAGGTCGTGCTGAACAAAGATAATTTTGTTGCTGCATATTCCATATTTTCTTTGTTACCGTCTTTACTAATATTTTCGATATTCCCTGCTTCATCCATAATCGTATAGAGTTTTGCGATTCCTCCTTCACCGGCAGCAACCGCTTCCGGCGTATCGCCCCAGTTGATGACAGACTCGGTAAGAGCTACGGTATAAGTTGTGGTCATAGCCAGAAAAGCAAATGTTGCGGCTGATTTTGCGATAATACTGACACACATTGAGAATTTGCCTTTGGTCATATTAAATGGCCACAAACCAACCACTATCGGCATCGCAATAACTGCAAAACCGATTTTGAATGACATATCCATCAGGTAATAAACGATTGCCAATGTCAAAAGCATGCCAAAACAGAAGATGATGAAACCTTCTATCCACATAAAGGCGTTAGTGATATGTATTTCTGTCCACCAACCCTCCATCAATGTCCAAGCACCGCCACGCTCAAGAGTTGAATAACACATAATAGCATCACCAAGAATCATGTTTTCTGCTGTAATATCTGTAATTGCTTTAGTTGCGCCAAGAATACTGTTCATCACCGATTTGGGCATAATGTCAGTCGGACCACTGTATTTTATATCTCCAATGGGGATAATAAGAGAAGAATCTTCAGGGCTATAATTTTTATCGCCACTTACACTATACCCGCCGGCACCTGCCGCCAAATCTCCGCCAATGATAACACCATTGCTGCCAAACATTGTTGAGCCTCGGACAAAACCTTTAGGCGTTGGCGTACGATCTTTTTCTGTAGGACAGTTTGGACAAGTTTTCGGGTCGCCAACCTCAATTTCTCCGCTTGCCAACGACAAAGGATTGACATGTACGCCATTGTTGGTTATGCCCAAATGCAAGTGATTTCCTCCGGAAGCGCCTGTATTCCCGACAAAACCGATTTGTTGAAACTTTGACACTCTATCAATAGCAATATCTTTGCCTGTTTTTTGCTTGGTAGCACGGTTATAAGTTGTAGCATAATTATCTGATTTCGGCAACATATGACAATATATAGACACCCAAGTACCACTTCCGCCGTCATGCGTAATTCGCGCAAAATGTCCGCAAGTACTATCCTTTGCATAGGTAATTTTTCCGGAACCGATTGCGTAAATGGGAGTTCCGTCTGGTGCACCAATATCAACACCTTTGTGATAATTTGAACCGGTACAACCACCACAGCGTTCATTTTTTCCATTACAGGAGGTCTTGGGGCGGGGTCGACATCCAAAAGCAGAGCTAAGAGTTCCTGTTGTACCCGGTAAAGAAAAGTCTGGAATCTTGCCATTTATGGTTGAACTTCCGGTTTTTTTATTTTGTGCTTCGGCAACAGCTTGAGCATTAGCATCACTGATTTGTTCAGCCCCCTCAATAATTTGCTCATCACTGCTTTTAGCTTCTTCTTGCAAGAGCCTATCTTGTTCAGCTTCAGCTTTATCAGCGGCTTCGTTAATGCGTTTCCAATCTTCATCTGTCCATTCTGCCCAGTCAAAATCTTCAACCTCGCCTTCAAACCTTTCAGGCCAGAATTGTTGCGCAATAGAGGCACCCACACCCATAATAGGTCCGATAAAATAATTTCTAACCATTGGCAATCC
This sequence comes from Alphaproteobacteria bacterium, assembly GCA_017452885.1. Lineage (GTDB taxonomy): Bacteria > Pseudomonadota > Alphaproteobacteria > RF32 > CAG-239 > CAZU01. The sequence goes on along the minus strand of JAFTLF010000033.1, from coordinate 3,385 downwards.
GCCGACAATGAACCAATATGCCAAACCAACCTTAAACATAAACTTAATTAGTTCGTTCAATATATTTCCGGGGTCAACTTGTGCCAAAGAAGAAACATTTTTCAACGCCCACATCAACAACCACATCACCACGCCAATCCACAATAAAGTGATACCGGCGCGCTGAGATAGCCCATAAGCCTGTTTTGCAGCGGTCAAAAAAGCAGAAGTAAGTTTTTCTACCACCAAACAAGACCAGCACCCTGACTGATATTTGGCTCGAAGAAAATCTGTAGAAGCACAAAATTCATCAGACACAGTGTTTTCCGGATTAAGGGCATCAGCTGTTGCTTCTGTTATATTATCATTAATATCCTTTCCATCAGCTTGGGCTGCCTTTTTTGCATGTTCTGCGCCTATCTGTAACAATCGTGTGGCTTCGTTTTCAATTAATTGAACTTCTTCTTTGGTAAGGCGTTGATTTTCAGGAAGATTTTTATTATATTCCAAAGCATATTTAAGAGATATGGACAATTTTTCACGGATGTCTTCGGCCGCGCTGTCTTCTCCGACAACACTAGCATATTGACGATAGTTTCCCAAAACTGTAGACTGAGCAAGATTTTGCTTAACACTTGAAGCATCATTATAAACAGCCTCTCCTCGCGCCAAATTGCGCAACTGCTCCATATAATAAATGGCTTCTTTATCAACACCAACAACTCCGGACACATCAGCACCAACATTTGCTCCAATTCTGTTTATGGTGAATTTAGTGGCATCTTTGATCGCATCACCAACATCCTTATACCAAGGCTTGTCAATATTTGCAAGGCGCGTCAATATATCGTGTACTTTCTTATCGATTTCTACATTTTTAGCTTCTTTTTCATAATAATCCTTTGCATTTTTATACGTCGTAGCTGATGTGGGAGATTGTTGTGCAAAAGCATTGTTTAAGAACATTATGGCACAACAAAAACATGCCGAAACAATAAGCAGAGCAAGTTTCAATTTTTTTAATATATCAGTTTTTTTCTTCATCTCATCACACTCTTCTTACTGGTTTCGTCCGGCTAAGCGATCAAGCTTACCTCTAAGAGCTCCGGCTCTTTTCAACAGGCGACCAACTTTTGTTTTTTCGCTGAACGCCGCTTTTTTAGCCACCCAACCCAAACCACCGGTAATAACGCCCAAAACAGCCTGTGCCGTAGCTTTAAGATTCTGTTGGAACTTGGCATCGGTTTTACCGCCGATAATCGACGATGTTAATTGTTGCGAAACACCCATGCTTCCAAACACCAAAAATCCGATAAGCAAAAGGCACAAGGTTGCCACACTGAGGTTTTGCGTGTGCAATTGCGGATTTTCAGGATTAAAGATATTGCTGTTTTTGTCAATCAAATCAGTCAAAGCAATCAGAACTGTTGCAATGATAATCGAAAAAGCCATCATAAATGCGGCCGAGTTCATAATGTTTTCAAAGCCGATTTTAGTCCATTTCTTTGTCGGGCCAAAAGCATAGGCCATAATGAAAATAGGCAACATCAAAATCATCATGCCAAAGCGGAAAACGCTGTCAACCAGATAAAAGACAAATCCAAATCCGACAACGTAAAATATTACCCATAACAACAATCCGGTGAAAAACGGCAATGCTCCATGCATAGACATCGATATTAAAGCAATACCACGACCCATTCGCATACGGTCAACCACCTGACAAATCATACAATTCATACTGTCGCTGAATGCTGAAGGAAAACCAGTTAAATCCGCTGTAACATTACCGGTAATAGCACAAGAAAGTTGCATCCCGTCATTAGAAAGAAAATCTATTTTATGTCCAAAAACAGTAACTTCCCTTATAACATTGGGTGTCAGAGCCAATATCTGACTGCCAAAATCCAAAAATGCGGCATAAATCGGGAACAACAACGTATTGATAACATAAAGCAATGTTCCAGAAGAATAAGCCAAAGAACCACAAAAGACGCAAATAAATGCTTTTTTGATAATTTCATTCCATATCTGCGCCGGACTGTCTTCTCGTACCGAGCTGACAAACTTAAGTAGGCGAATTGCCATCCATACAGCAAATGCAATCATCATAACACTCATTGATCCGGCGGTCAGCTTTTCAAACTGACTCATAATCAAAATACCGATAGTGTTATAAATGGTCTTAAGAACTTTACCCTGCCAACAACTTTCACCGGCAGATTGGAGTTCTTCAGCTGATTGAGCTTCTGCCGGAGAAGTCGCCTGAATAGAAGAGTTTGAACAAGCGGACAACAGGAAAACTGCTGCCAACAATATCATCAGCAACCTTCCTAGTTTATATATGTCCAATTTCTTATTCATTGTTATTAGTCCGTTTATTTATTTGCGTTTTCTTGCTTTAACTCGATTCCGTTTGCGACTCTGAGAACTCTCGCGCCTTTTGGATTTTTTATATTTACGCTGATTCTTCGATGTCGCTTTTTTGGTATTATTCTTTTTGATGCCAACCTCAGGTGTATCAGAAGTTTCAGTTTGCGGATTCGTATCTTCTGTGTCACCGCCGGAGCCGCCACCATTATTGCCCGTAGAGCCGTTTCCGCCAGAGCCACCGGAACCTCCTCCGCCAAAACCACCTTGTCCGACGGTAGCTCCTTTTTTCTTAGAACCAGAACCATTTTGTCCGACAACCGCACCTTTTTTCTTAGCCGAGGATTTTGCGGTCGCTTTGGTTTCGCCTCCGGAGCCACCATTGTCTCCGCCGGAACCGCCGCCGATGTTGTCGGCATCGGAATCGTCAGAATCTCCCCCTCCACCAGAGCCTTCTCCGCCGGAACCGCCGCGGAATTTGTTGTAAACACTCTTTACACCGCGACCAATAGATTTAGCAGTTCTGATTGGATGCGCAACCGCTCCGACAATGGCCATTTCGGCATCTTCCGCTTTTCTTCCGACGGCCTCGCGAACCGGTTTTGTAATTTTTTTGGCTCCGCTGAGCGCTGCACTGGCACCCATAGTGGCAATACTCGGTGCAGTCGGCTTGATGCCGCCACTTGAGAACTGTCCGGCCAAGCTGGAAACTTGTCCCATAAATTTGAAGCCGAAAATACAACAGAAAATCAAAATTAAGAAACCCATGGTTGAAATATCGGTCAGTTCAACAAGCTTTGTACTATCTTGTTCGTTAATGGCAACGGCAATATCGTGCAAAGCACCGAAAGAAACATCACCAGAAATACTTGCTTTTGTTTCTTGTTTTTCGCTAACATTATTAGCCAACGCAGAATTAATCAACTGCATATTGACCTCAACAGTCAAACCGATAAACATGAAGATAAATGCGCTGTTAAGAAGCATCTTAAATCCGGTACCTGCATATTGTGACGTTACTTTAAAAGGCCAACTT
>JAFTLF010000032.1 GCA_017452885.1 Alphaproteobacteria bacterium | reverse complement strand
CGCGTTCACGAATAAATGCTGCAGTTACTGATGCTGTCCAGTAGCGTACTCTCAGAGTAGCTTCTTTCTGAGCCTGATTATGATTGGCTTCATCATACAAATCATAGGTTTTAAAATCAACTTTCCAAACCGGACTGCGCGCCCCGCCCTGACGAATAACAGATATAATTTCAACTTCACGTACCAAAGCTTGTTTAAACATATTTTCCCAACGACGCTGTACATCTTTGGAAAATTCTTCATACACTTCAGGAGAAGATAAAAAATTGACCATACCGCCCCCCATCCAACGTGAACGCATTTCCTTTGGATCGTTAATCACGGTATTGCGGGTAATTACATATTGACGAATAAATGTTTCAAGCAATTTATCGCGCGAAGGCATATCCATGCTTATTGGCTCATCACGAACAATTCCTTCTGATGTGTCTTGATTGATAATTAAAAAAGGCTCAACCGTAACCATCGGCGCTAAGCGAAACAGTGCCAAAGCTGACGCAACCAAAAACAACATCGACACAACTGTTGTGGCTATAAACAAACGCGAAAGCCACAAATAATAATAAAGTTTGAACCCTTCGGTTTCTCGCTCTAATTTTTCAATAAATTCGGGAGATGACGTTGCCGCATTTTCAATTGCTAACGTATGTTTTCCATTTTGTATTTGATTTTGTATCATAAATCACCCATTTATCAGTAGTTTGAGCAATAAGGTTCCAGACTTTTTTGGGCTTGAGCAGACGCTTTATCCAAACTCTTGACGAATTTATCGGCCACTTCTTCGTTTACTTTAGAGCTTTTTATATCTTCGTCAAGATGATTATCATCATTCACACCTGCAGATATAATAGTTGTTTCGTTTTTATCTTTCTGTAAAGCTGCTATCATTGATTTTATAACATTAACACGTTCTTCAACCACCGCATTATCAGCAACATCAACTTGCCCAATATCGCTAAGTGCATCCTTTACTGCATCATTCTTGATACGATCAAGTTTTTGGCGAGCTAAATTATAATCACTTTGCTTGGCTAAATCAAAATTTTTGCTCGGCGTAAAACCATAACTCTTCATGACATCTAAAAATTCTTGCATCATTGTATCATAATCTTTTTGCGTTTCTTCCAAATTTTTGCGTTGTGATTGCTCAGTTTCAAAATAAGTAAGAAAATCTCCGCTTTGATTGCGATTGAGCAAAGACTGCTCATATATAGCCATGAGCATATTTTCTTTAGCATTCTTTTTCTTATCCGCATGCTTTTGCTCGTAAACCACATTGTAAAAAGCATCATATGCCGACTGTCTGAAGTAAAGATTACCATTTTCATCTGCATCCAAAAGTGTTCCTAATTCACTGTATACGCAATCGGGCTTTTCGGATTTATCAGACGCAAAAAACACTGGAAAACTAATGTCTGTTTCTCGCAAAATATGATGAGGCTTACCTGACTTCATTTCAATTCCGGCACAAGTATTGAGATTTTCGGAATTAGAGCCTTTAATATACTTGCCTTCAGCATCGACATCAAGAATAACAGCTGATTTTCTTACCTTGCAAGGCATAACACCTCCACGATAAAAAGCCACAGCTTCACATCCACGATTCAATGCTGATTTGAGATCTATTGACCGCTCAACATAGGTATTTTCTTTCAAAAGCTGTTTCCATATATCTGGAATTTTTCCACCATAATTCAAGAAATCTGCTTTCATGATGCCACCGCTTTTGGTTACTTTTTCGGAATATGCGCTAACATTTTGCCAATCAATTTCATCAAAATGTACAGCTTCACGCAGAGGTGGCAAGTTCACATCAAACATTGCTTTGGGCGCTTTCAAATCACGTTCTTTAGCTGTTGCTCCAACAAAATAATCTGCTTCTTCCGGTTCAATGTCTGCCGTTTCCAATTTGGCATACATCATTATATTGTCGACGGGCTGAATTCCCACCGCAGCAACAGTTATGCTCATAGCCTTTATGTCGTTAATTAAAGATTGATGGATTTTAACAATACGATCATGATTTTGCGAATTATACAAATCGTCACCAAGCTCGGCCAATTGTTTTTGAGCCATTTCAATTCGAATATCAACTTTATTATATAGCTCATCCAGCGCTTTACCGGCTGCTTTATCAACATTTTCAAAAATGACTAAAGGAGTAAGCAACGGATTTGTACTGGCTTTTTGACTTAAAACAGACATAAGCGCCGTTTTTACATCTTTGCTATACGCAACATCTAAGGAGCTGATTTTATCCATAACCTCATCACTTTTTTTGATTGTAATTGCCTTGAGTTTATCAACCAAAGATGATACCTTGGTCGATGCTCCAAGCTTGTACTCGGCGATTTCACGATCAACAGCTGCAAGTTGATTTTCCAAACTATTGAGCTTTGCGTTTTCTCTATCCAGCTCTTTTTTTACTTTATCTATTTCAGAATCTTCCTTATTTTGAGCAGTAGAGGCACTAAATGTCTTGCTATCATTTGCCGCATCGGCAACCTGACGCGAAGCAGAGCTTCCCTCGTTTGCCACACTATAACCACCGGTCGGAAATGTTGTCTTGTGAGTTACGGTTGCTCGCATGGAATTAACCGCATCATCTTGAGCTTTGCTACGAAGGTCAGCTAAACGATCAGAAAGTTCTTTTTGCTTATCTTCAAAACTCTTCATTTTAGCCAAAACTGCTTTTCGTTTGTTTTGTAAAACCGCCAATTGTCCGGAATGGGAGGCTTCTTGTTTCTTCAAAGAATTACTCTGCTCTGCGGCTCTGGCCACCAACTCTTTATTCAAATTTTTTGATGCCTCTTTAATAGACAATTGTTTTTTGTTGTCGCTGATTTCAACTTCCTTACCCTTTAAACGTTCGGTAACTACGGCCAAAACATCATTTTTGGAATATGATTTCAAATAATTGCGAATATTGCCATATTTAAGCTGTAAATATTGATCATAAAAAGTTTTTGTATCTGTCCAGACTTTCTCTTTCTTCTTAACATTACCCCATTTAGTCGGAGTATCAGACAAAAGATGTGCCGCCTCAGAACCTATTTGCCATGAAATCATAGCCGTTTCTCGCGCTTCTTTAGCTCCTTGCTCTTTTTTATTGCTACTGATTTTATCTGCGCCACCATCTTTCAATACTTGATTAGCTTTTTGCGTATTACTGATGTCACTGAGATCAACATTATCAAAGTCGACATTAAGCGATGATGTATTTTCACCGGCATCCGAAGTCGTTTGCGCGGCCTTAGCTGTTTCATAGGCCTCTAGCGCCCAACCGGAGATTCCTTTGCGAATATCAGCATCATTTATTTTATTCCCCAAATTACGTCCTGCCCAAGCGATTTCAGGATTAGAATAACGCCGTTTCATATAATTCAGAGCGCACTGGTTGGACTCTTTGAGGGCTGCCAAGGCTCTCTCATATGCTTCTTTAACTTCGTTTAGGGTTTCGGCAGCATTTTTGTACTCAGGAAGCTTAACAATAAGATTGTGAACTTCTACCGCCTTGTCTACTTGCTCAGATATAGGGGCTATTTTATCCAGTTCTGCCATTTTATCCGCGGCATCGGTATAAGGATGTGATGATGTATCTTCCGGTGCCATAATAAAATCCAAAGTTTCATTAACCATTTTGTGAGAAACATTTGCGCTTAATTTATTTTGCGCCTCAATATCGGCTAAAGATGTGGCAACCGATGCTTTAACCGAAGTTCCCATACCTATTTGCGCAAACGCAAGTGTCATTTGATTGGAAACCTTTGCAGATGCGTAAACAACCGTATTACTTAAGCTACTTTGTTGTTGAGAACCTTCTTCACTTTTATCTTCTGTTGTAATAGGCGTTTCTTCAACCCCTTCAATATATCGATGAGGCTTACTTACACCAATGACGCTTACAGCAGATAACTGTGCTTTAAGAGCTGTTAATTTGAGTAGCATCTCGTAAATATTGGCTGTTGCTTCCAGAGCCTTACCCTCAACGAAAGCGGCATCATTATTACCGTCCGGAGCAGGAGTGCCACAATTTGTTCCCTCTCCCTTAATACATTTGATAGTTTCATCAACAGATGGCTTGATGATTGTTTCCAACTCATTTTCCAGACCAATTGCGGCTGTATAAATTTCCATAAGGCTGTCACGATAAAACATTTGACGATAATTATCATATTTTTGCTTTCCAACAACGTCCTTTTGAGGATTAACAGGATATTGCAAAAATAACAGCCTGACCAACTCAGAAACATCATCGGCCTTAGTTGTCTTAAATTTGTGTCCCAAATAATTGCAATCGACAATTTCTTTCTGACCAGGATTGCTACCTCCGACATCTAGCAACGTTGTAAGTTCGCCACTATAAGCTGCCATAACTGCCGTTTTGGCGTTATTCAAGTTGGTTTCGGTAGTATTGTATGTTTTCTGAACAGTATGAGCAGCATGACCAAGGCTCTTTCCTAGCGAAATAATAGTTTCTGACGGTTTAATTACCGGCCAACTGTCAATAGCCAATTGTGGCATAAAGAAAGCCTCCACAGACTGAAAAATGACAGTCGCGGACAGAATGATGAAGCTTAATAAACTTATTTTCAAAATTTTATTCATCATACATTCTCCCTAGAACATTCCCTGTACGGATGATGTTGCATTGTTTTTAACACTTTCAACAATTCCTCCGGCGGCATCGCCCAACTGACCGGCAACCTCAACCCCCTCTTTAACAGTATCACTTACCTCTTTTACTTTATTTTTGGCCTCATTAAATTTATCTTGTCCTTTTTGGTATGCGTTAACAACTTTTGATGCCGCATTCGTCAACTTATCTTTTGCTTTTTCAACTTTACTTTTGGCCATTTCTAAGGCACTCTTGCGATTTTCAGGATCTGTATACTGGCATAGATCAAATTTGTTACTAGCGGCTGACGTTTTCAGCTCGTGTAAACCATTTATTTCTGAAATTGCACGGGTTTTAATATATGCAATGTTCAGTTTGATATAATCAATCATAATGTTCAGTTGCTCACCTAAAACCTCGGTATTAACGCCGGAAACTTCAGACTCTCCGGTCATAGTATTGGCAACACCTTCTTTAGATTCTACTTTGTCGGTTGCAGTGCTTTGTTTTTGTTTAACATCCCCCATTGCAACCTGCAGACTGTTGTCAATAGCTTCACCTTCCTTTTTATTACGCTCTTTCTTCTTTTTTCTTTCAGTCTTAAGACTGGCTGTTTCACCTTCCTTCAAAAACAACTCATCTTGCTGTTCTTGAATCATTTCTTTTGCGGAACGAGTTTCTTTTTTGCCTTTACCGTCACCGGATAATATATCTTTAAGTTTTAAGGAGAGATCCGCAACCTTTTCTGCTGAAGCCATTTCTTTATCTTTGAAATCTTCATTAATCATTTCTGCAGATTGTTTTAGGTTATCAATTTTTTCAGCTGTTTCTTTTTGAATTTCATCAAGTAATTTTTCTTGCTCGCTCATAAAAGATTCGGCTCCTCCACCATAAGAATCATCTGTCATGCGCTGTTCATTAAGCTCAAGATTTGATTGAATATTGGCAATCTTGGCCTGTGCTTGTTGTTTAATCAACTCTTCTTGTTGTTCAATTTCTTCTAATTTTTGTTTTCTTTCTTCAAGAATTTTTTTCATCTTCATAGTTTCTTTGGCAATATCTTTGGAAATCATTGCCGCTTTGTATTCTTTACTATTGAGAATAGCATCTTTTGTTTTGTTATACAAATCCATAGCTGCTTCATATTGCTCTTTTGCCCATGCAATACCTTGTTTCGCATATTTAATACCATCACCAACAAATTGACCTACTTGCGAATTAGCAACCCATTCCATAGCTTTTTCACATTTTGCCTTCATCTTGCCAAACCACAAACTTATTTTTGAAGGTTCCTTAACCGGATCAACAGTCACCTGAGCATAAGCTTCAGAAAAAAGGAAAGATACAGGAGTTGCAATCAACACCAAAAGGACAATAAATAAACTAAATAGTTTTTTCATTTCTTGTCCTCCTCAAAAAGTTGAGCGCCGTCCTTTTCTTTTGAAATCAACCAAGCGGCTTCAAGATTGGCAATTCGTGCTTCAAGTTCTATAATTTTGCTGATGTTTTGGGCAATATCCTTGTAGTTCGGAGCCACTTTATCTTGAATGATTGTCTTTTTATCTTTGGCACCAATCATACTCAATGCTTTTTTTGCTAATTTTTTAGCGGATCCTGCTCCTGCATCTTTTGCCATATTGGCCCTAACAGATAAGGCCTCGCCATAAAGCTCAACAGCATAACCGTTAATAATGTTATTAATGGTTTCTTCCGCATCTATAGCACTTTCTGAACCCGAACCGGTAACCGTATGACAATAAATAATAGGTTTTATCATGGTATCAGGATTATCCAGATTATATTTAATATTGTGTTCTTTGGCATAAGTATCTAAACAACCGGCAATATCAAATGCTTGAGCAAAATGCGGAATTGCCACAGCCAATATTACGGTCCAAATACAAACTATCAAACTTCTACCGTACATCGACATCTCCTTTCGGTTTATCCTGTGGCTGCATAAAACTCTTGCGCGATATAGCGCGACCCGCCCGTAAAGCCTCAAGCTTAGCCTCATCACCAGCCTTCAACTGCCCGCGAAACTCTTCATCACTGATATGTTTGGGAGTATTCTCGGAAAGTTCTTGAGCCTTGGCGGCATCAAGCATTTTTAACTGCTCCTGCAAATCATATTCGCTTGAATATTCCACTTTTTCGGGGGTATTAAGCTTAACATTTTCTGCCCCTTTTAAAACTTCTTCCGGCGTAACCATTTGCGGCATAACTACAGCCTCAGGAGTAACTACTGTCGGATTAACCGCCATTTGAATATCATTTTTCTGCAAAACCCTATGTATTGCAGATAAAGTATCTGCTTTAGGTTTCGTTAATTTTGCTTTGTTTACCTCAGGTT
>JAFTLF010000031.1 GCA_017452885.1 Alphaproteobacteria bacterium | reverse complement strand
GGTTTGTTTTATTATGAAGCAATTGATTTGGGTAAAATTATCGGACAATATTGCAATGACGGAACATGTGATGTGTGTGAGTTTGTTTACAGCAAATTCTTTTCGGCTCTTTCAAGAGAAATGATTGTAAAGCAAATTTATACGTTAGAAGAAAAATATACTAATATAAGCACAGATGATTACAAACTTTTAAAAGCAGGTGACGCATATTATGATTATGAGCCTGAGAAATTAAAAGTATTAGATGTTCTGTTGCCCAAATTAGTGGTCGATAATATATTTACGGCAATGGTAAATTCGCAAGCATCGGAACAAGGTGCCCGCATGACCGCTATGGATAATGCAACAAGAAACGCAAAAGATATGATAAGCACTCTGACCTTAAAATATAACAGTATTCGCCAGTCGGCAATTACAACCGAACTTAACGAAATTATTTCGGGTGCCGAAGCACTGTAACACATTCTAGGAGAATAAGATGATTAAGAAAAAAGATACACTTAATAAAGATTTGTTTGAAGAAAAAAAATTAGCATCTGATATCGGACATATTTCTCAAGTAACCGGCGCGGTGGTTGATGTCAAATTTGACAATATAGAAACTTTACCAAATATCGGTTATGCTCTTGAATGTGACAACCAAGGAAAAAAATTGGTATTGGAAGTTGCGCAACATATCGGCGAAGGTGTTGTAAGAACAATTGCGATGGATACTACCGATGGTTTGGTACGCGGTTGCAAAGTAATTAATACATGCTCTCCGATTAAAGTTCCTGTCGGACCGGAGTTATTGGGACGCATTATTAATGTTGTCGGAGAACCTGTTGACGGCCGCGAACCGATTAAAGCAAAATTAGAATATCCGATACACCGTGATGCCCCGTCGTTTACCGACCAAGCCACCGAAACAGAAATTTTGGTAACCGGCATTAAGGTTATTGATTTATTGGAACCATATTCCAAAGGTGGAAAAATCGGTTTATTCGGCGGTGCCGGTGTGGGCAAAACCGTTTTAATTCAAGAACTGATACATAACGTTGCAAAAGGACATGGCGGATATTCGGTTTTTGCCGGTGTCGGCGAAAGAACTCGTGAAGGTAACGACTTGTATCACGAAATGATTGATTCCGGTATTATTGACTTAAATGGCGCAAACTCTAAAACCGTATTGGTATACGGACAAATGAACGAACCTCCGGGGGCTCGTGCAAGAGTTGCGTTAACCGGTCTTACTCAGGCAGAATATTTTAGAGATGAAGCCCATCAAGATGTGTTATTTTTCGTTGATAATATATTCAGATTTACACAAGCCGGTTCGGAAGTTTCGGCACTTTTAGGGCGTATTCCTTCAGCTGTGGGATATCAACCGACGTTAGGAACAGATATGGGTGCAATGCAAGAACGTATTACTTCAACAAAGAACGGGTCAATTACATCTGTTCAAGCCGTTTATGTTCCGGCCGATGACCTGACAGATCCGGCTCCCGCTACTACATTTGCGCATTTAGATGCCACAACCGTATTATCTCGTAAAATTTCAGAACTGGGTATATATCCGGCTGTTGACCCGCTGGATTCAACCTCAAGAGTTTTATCTCCGGATATTGTAGGTGAAGAACATTATGAAGTTGCCAGAGGCGTGCAAGAATTGTTGCAAAAATATAATTCGTTGCAAGATATTATTGCCATTTTGGGTATGGATGAACTTTCTGATGAAGACAGACTTAT
>JAFTLF010000030.1 GCA_017452885.1 Alphaproteobacteria bacterium | reverse complement strand
TGCTTTATCATATGATGAGAGAATTGGGGGCAACGGTAGCCTTAGGTGGTAATATCGGCCGTCCGTTGATTGAGCTGATTGATGGAAATTTTGATTATATTGTTGGAGAATTTTCAAGCTATCAAGCCAGCGATTTGAGTACTTCGCCACATGTTGTAATGTTTACCAATTTGTTTTCGGTGCATACCGATTGGCATAAAGGGCATGATAATTATTGCCGTGATAAAATACATCTTGCAGCTAATCAACAAGCCGGAGAGATTTGCGTTATCAATGGCAATAATGCTCAACTCAAAGATTATTGTAAAAATTTGAAAAATGTTTCTTATTATGGTCTGCCGGAAGCTTTTCATGCACGAGGCAAAGAGTTGTTTTATAATAATGAGATTGTATTGAATATAAATGATTTGCACATCAGTGGTAATCACAATATGGATAATCTTGCCGGAGTAGTAACGGTTATGGATAAATTGGGATTAGACTGGCGCAAAGGGCTACAAACTCTAAAAACTTTTGAACCGTTGCCACATCGTTTGCAAAAAGTTGCGACCATCAATGACGTTTTATTTATTAACGATAGTATTTCTACTGCTCCAGAGGCCGCAATCGGAGCTATGCAGAGTTTTGATGAGCCAATAGCAATTATTTCCGGAGGTATAGAAAATCATCAGGATTACACGCAATATGCCAACTTTGTAGCTAATAACAGTAAAGTTAAAGCTGTTATAACGCTGTTTCAATGTGGTCCACAAATTGCCGAGGCTGTCCGTAAGGTAGTTAAGCGAGATGATTTTAAACTTATTGAAGCTGATGATCTGGAAAACGCTGTAAAGTCAGCTTAAGATGAATTGCAGAACGTTGGCGGAGGATTGTTGCTGTTTTCTCCCACAGCACCGAGCTTTGGCTACTATAAAAATTTTATTGAGCGAGGAGAGCACTTTATAGATATTGTAAAAAAATTTGGCAACAATAGCTAAGCTGCTTCTTTAATTATTGCGATGAGTTTGTCTGTGAGCTTCTTGGCACCGGTTGAATAAAACAAATGGTTGTTGTCGGAAAAGTCATCGTTTATAAAAGATTTATCATCATAAAAGTCGACAAGTTTGATTTGTGGATTATCAGTGGCTGTTTGGTAAATAAATTTAAAAAGCTCCGATTTATCGGGTAAACAGCGACGATAATCCTCTCTTGCCGGAGAAAGGACAATGAAAAGACGTTGTTTTTTTTCTTTAGCCAGTGTAATTATTTTCTGCATATAGGCATTTTGCAACATTGAACGACAATTATGTTTAAGATGTTTTTCCGCAATCTCCTGAGTTAAACTGTTTGGTATTCTGCTTGGTTTCAATTTTGGGGTAGAAAGTGGTGCATTGCCTGCAATTTCATGGTGATATTTGCAAGCAACTTTTTCAATTTTTTGAATAATAGATTTGTCTAAGTCCAAATAATCAATGTCAAAATAAAGTCGGTATGCCGCACAGCGTGAAAATTCAGAAGATTTATCCAGTTGAAAACCCGGAGAAAAAACGCTGTAAAATAAAACGATATTTGTTAGAGAGGGCATTTTTAGGACATATTTTTCATATAGTTTCCAAGAATAATATAAGTCCTGTGATGCCATGCCCAGATTAATAGTATCATCATCTGGAATAAAACCATACATTGCGTGTGAAGAGCCGATAATCAGTGTTTTTTGTGGTAAAAGGGCAGAAAAGGGGTATTGCTTGCTGAGATAATAAGGATAAGGAAAAAATGAAAGCAATTCTTTGAAAATATCCTTATCTTTTATAAAACGCTTGCGAAATTGTTTGCGCCAGCGGCTCAGTGGGATAAATAGGCATAAAAACCTTAGTAGAATAATTTTTATGCGTTCATCAATCGAAAAAGAAAATTGAAACATTTTAGTCTCTTTTGTACAATAGTTACAGATGATTTATTGTACATTAATAGCAAAATGTCAAATAAATTTATTTTTATGCTTGATTTTTTTTCTGGCTATGGCATTGTGTACGCCATGCCGGTTTAGCTCAGTTGGTAGAGCAACGCATTCGTAATGCGTGGGTCGGGGGTTCAAATCCCTTAACCGGCACCATTGAAAAGCCTCCCTCGTGGAGGTTTTTTTTAATGTGATAGATGAGCTTGTGAGGAAATATTGCTGAAAAGTTGATGTTTATGTAAATCTATGGTTGAGTATGGTTGACTTATAAGGTCGTCGGTGTAGTATATGCTTATTGTCAGGTAATATAAAGAGGCTAAGCTGATGAATAAAATTGTGCTGATTTCATTGCTGTTAATTTCCGGATGTGTTGGCTTACATGATGAGCCGGTTTATTTAAAAAATGGTCATCAAATTTATCGTGCGGTGTGTAACGGAACTATGCGTGATATAGGCGATTGTTATTCTTTGGCAAATAAACGTTGCGGTGGTTCTTTTGAGCTTGTTGATGTCGAAAAAGAAAATGTGGGCGCTGTTGAACAAATGGTCAAAAGTTCTGAGTACACTCGCCAAGCTGTTCGTCGTAATTATAATCTTGGAGATACCGTTGAAGGGGTTAGCGACTATACCGGAAACGTAAGCAGTGTTAGTGGTGGAGTGAAATTAAAGATGATTAACCGTAGTATCTACTTCTATTGCAATTAATTCATTTTTGATTTTTCGTAGCGGGGCATCTTTTTGTAATAATTTTTCAATATCTTCTTCTTCAATATCTTCATATTGGGGAAACTTTTTACGTATCATTGCAGACAATCCTTTCAAAAGCATATTGTTTTAAGCTGATCGCTTAGCCAGAAGTCAATGTCGTTATTAATCATATTTCGAAAATGCTTAGCATCATCTTGTTTATCACTATTTAGTTCGGCCAATAATTGCCAATCAGGCATTTGATTGATGTAGTCACAAAATTCAAATGCCAAATTTAATTGACGATTGTAATTCAAGATATTTTGAAAGTGATAGAGTTCAAAGTTGTTTAGCAAATTGTTTGCTTTTTGTTTTAATTCATTACGTTGAAGTGTCATCAAAAATATCCGTTACTTGTTGTCGACAACGGATATAATACGTTATTCGTATATAAGAAGTCAAGGTCTCTTAGTACGTTTTTCGTACATTTTTTTACAGTCGTTTGATTACAGCGGCAACCCTTCCGATGATGCAGCACTCGGATGTCTTTCTTTCGTAAGGGTTGTGATTGGGGTTGTCAGATGAAATTTTCAGAAGTTGGGGATCTGTATTGGGTATAAGTTCAATCCGTTTGACATTTATGCCGATTCCGTCCCATATAGCAAAGATTCCTGAAGGAGAAGGTTTTTTGCCTTTGGCTGAAGTGTCAATAATAAGCTTATCTCCTGAGCATATTGTCGGATTCATACTGTCGCCGATAGCTTGAATGATGTATACGTCGGAGCTTTGCATTTTCATTGAATTCAGAAAATCGGCCGGGATCTTCCAGTTGTAGCGAATATTTTTATTTGCCAAGTCGTGTCCGTTATAACAATAGGTTGTTTCTTGAAGAAAATTGGGCGTGCTTTCTTCTTCATAAATATCAACTTCCGGTACTGTTTCTTGTGAAAAATAGTTGTTTATATTTGCCTCATCACTGACAATATAATGTATTTGATTTGTTAATCCCGAATTGAAATTGATCATACTATCCAAGCTGACATTAAGCAGGCTTGAAGCTTTTGCTATTTTATCCAGAGGAATGGCTTTGGTTTTTCCGGAAAACAGTTCGTACACTCTGCTTGATTGCCAGCCGATGTCTTTTGCAAAGCGTGACGGATTGCTGTTTATTTGGTTTAACCTGTCCTTCAGCCAGTTCCAGCGGTTGCTCATGTCTTTCTCCTTGCGTTGCTTATATACGAAAAATGTACTACAAAAATCGGTTAATGTAAATATACGACTTTAGTATAGGTTTGGCTTGACTCTGTTGTACGAATAACGTATAAATTATGACGGAGGTAAAATATGGTCAAAAGATTTGAATGTGATTTAAGTTTAAATTCCCCCAAAGGACGACGAATTATTAGTAAGCGTTTTTCTGATAGGCGTTTATGGCAAAATATCGAAAATGCGGGTTTGCAAAAAGCATCATATTGTTTGACGCGTGGATTCGCTTATTTATGTTGGGGTGGAAATACGCGAGCAGTGATATGGCGAGAAGTTCGTAGTCCATATGCTGAGCCATATAGCAACTTCAGTGATGAAAC
>JAFTLF010000029.1 GCA_017452885.1 Alphaproteobacteria bacterium | reverse complement strand
ATATTACTAGATGCAACGCATAAAAAGGTATCAGGAATATTATTTTTTATAAACTTTAATTCGTTTTCACTAAATTTATTACAATGAGCTATATTCCAATAATACATTTGTTGATTATTCCATAACACAACAAACATTTCGCCAAATTCAAAAATCTTATATCCCAAATGTTCTTTAGTTTTATATGCTTCATATACTGTTTTTTGATATAAGTTTTTCCACATTTTTATTCTCCATTATCATTATCGTATTAAAGCAACAAATATTTAAATTTTATTAAATGTATTAAGTAACATTACAATCTACTGAAAAACAAAGAAAATTAATGTGTTAAATTCGTGAAAATTACAAAAACAGCGATTTTTGAAAAACGAACATTCGAAACTGTCGAAAGACTCGGAAAATAAAGAAAAAGCAGGCATTTTTCAGCCTGCTGTTTGTATTGGTGATCCCAACGGGATTCGAACCCATATTACCACCGTGAAAGGGTGATGTCCTAACCATTAGACGATGGGACCATCGTTAAGAACTAGGGCATATATAAAGGTAAAATTTATTTAGGTCAAGAGATTTTTTTAATTATTTTAAATTTTTTATAAATTATTTGTTTTTTTATGATGGCAAACTATTGAAAATAGTGCGGGTGTAAAACGCGAACGATATTACTAAGAGGAACAAGAGTGATATTTTTATTGTTTAAGGTGGGTAGCCATTCTTTTAGTGCCGTATAGGTTTGTGTTTTGGGATGACCAATGGCGATGGCATAGCCGTTTTGTTTGGCAATTTTTTCTGCTTTGTGCAATTGTCCTAAAATATATTTTTTATCGTTGTTGTTATCTATAAAAACATGGCGGTGGGCATAAGCAACGCCAATTTTGGTTGCTGCTTTATCAGCCTGAGAATTGGCTGAAGTTTTTGAGTCTAAAAAGAATAAATTATTTTGTTTAAGAATCTCCATGATTGCAGACATACGTTCTTTGTCTTCTGTTAATTTGCTGCCCATGTGATTGTTGATTCCCAAAACATTGTCAAATTTTTTAAGCATAGCTGTTAAGTTTTGCTTAATCTCATCTTTGCTCATTTTGGTTGTGAGGACATCAGGAGCTGTATCAATATCACTTTTAGCTTCCATCGGAATATGAATGATGATTTCTTGTCCGGCACGGCGTGAATTTTCAATTTGTTCGGATAGGTTGCGACCATAAGTCAGAAAAGATGCTGTCAGGGGAGCATGAAGAGAAGCAATGTCTGCCGTGCGTTTGAGGCTGATGCCCATGTCGTCAATTACTATGGCAATAACCGGTTTTTCAAAATATGGAGGCTTGCGTGCCGGTATGATGTGCATGCCGTAAATTTTTGATGTGTATACGTCACTTGCTTCAATAATATCGTCCGGAAGTTGTTCTTCATAAGTGGCTTCTATATTTTCCGTTTCTTCTTTATCCCAAAGATCCGGTGAAAATTCCTCGGTTTTTATAACGGCTACCGGTGTATCTTCTTCGTATAAAAAATCTTCGGGTTTTTGTTGATTCCAACAGGTGCTGATTGGATTGCGACGGCAATATTCTTCAAAAGACAATTTTTGCGGCTGTTCTGTCGGTGTTTCAACAGGTTTATCCGACTCAACAAATGATATGCTAATTTCAGATTGATCGTTTTTTTGTGGTGGAGAAAGAGGTGTTTGATGTATGCTCAAGCCATAATCAAGATACAACAAACCGACAAACCCCACCGCTAAAGCTGCCAATTTTTTTAAGCGGCTAAGCGGTGGAATATGCCGATTTTGTTTGTTCACATCAGACTCCTGAACTTAATCTCTTTTGCGCAAGGTCGGAAAAGCGATAACGTCGCGAATGGTAGCGGCTCCGGTTAATAAGATAGCCAAACGATCAATGCCCATACCCATGCCACCGGTTGGAGGTAGGCCGTTTTCCAACGCATTAACAAAGTCTTCGTCAAGCATTTGAGCTTCATCATCTCCGGCTTCTCTTTCTGCTACTTGAGCATCAAAGCGTTCTTTTTGTTCTAACGGATTAGATAATTCAGAATAGGCACAGCCGATTTCCATGCCGCCGATATAGGCATCAAAATGTTCAACTAAACGAGGGTTGGAGCGGTGTGTTTTGGCCAGAGGAGAAATATCGCGCGGCATATCCATAACCAATGTCGGTTGAATTAGGTGTGCTTCTACTTTTTCGTCAAAGACCTCTTGGACAACTTTTCCCCAACAAGAACATTCGTCAGCGTCAACACCGACAGACTTTGCCATGGATTTTGCCTCATCAAGGTTTTGAGCTGTCAGCAAGTCAATGCCGGCATGTTCTTTAATCAAATCAACAATTGATTTACGAGCAAAACCTTTGGATAAATCAATTTCTTGATCGCCAAATTTAATGGTTTTGGTACCGAGAACTTTTTCGGCAACGTAAGGAATCATATCGGCAAATAAGTCTGCCATATCATTATAATCGGCATAAGCCTGATAGGCTTCAAGAGCAGTGAACTCTGGATTATGATTTTTATCAATGCCTTCGTTACGGAAATTGCGGCCAATTTCAAAAACGCGATCAAAGCCTCCGACAATCAAGCGTTTGAGGAATAATTCCGGTGCAACACGCAGATATAAATCCATATCTAGAGTATTGTGGTGAGTAATAAACGGTTTGGCACTGGCTCCACCCATAATAGTATGTAAAATCGGGGTTTCAACTTCTAAAAAGTGATGTTCTTCAAACCAGCGACGAATAGCAGAAGTAATTTGACAACGTTTTTCAAAAACTTTGCGACTGTCGTCATTGACAATGAAATCAACATAGCGTTGGCGATAACGAGCTTCAACATCGGTTAAACCGTGAAATTTTTCCGGCAGAGGTTGTAGTGATTTAGATATGATGTCAAATTTTTCGGCGGCAATTGATAATTCACCGCGCGGTGTGCGGCGGATATAGCCGCTGATGCCAACAATATCACCAACATCCAGACATTTAAGACGTTCTAAATCTGTTTCTGAAAGATGATTTTTATGACAAAATGCTTGAATTTTTCCGCTTTTGTCCTTGACATCAATAAACATTCCGTTATTGCGTACGGCCATAGCGCGTCCGGCAATGACTACGCGGTCTTCGGTATCTGTTCCGGCTTCAAGATCTTTGTATTTTTCTTGTAAATCAGCTGCAAAAGCGTTGGGTTCAAAACGGTATGGATAAGGATTGTATCCGTTTTCCTGTAAGGTATTTAGTTTTGCCAGACGGGATTCACGATGAATATTGGTTTCTATAGACATGTTTTTTCCTAAAGTTTAATTTAACACAATTGGTAATGATAATAAACAAAGCAGATTTTTTTTCAATAAAATTATTTATAAAAAACAAGTTGACATAATAGCAGAACTAAATTAGAACAATATGTGTATCTTTTTATAGGGATTTTAAAATGTTGACACCAAAACAGTATAAATTATTGCAATATATTAATAAAACAATCAAAGAAACAGGATGTTGTCCGTCTTTTGATGAAATGAAGGATGCTATCGGTTTGAAATCAAAATCCGGTATTCATGCTTTGATTGAAGCTTTGGTTGAGCGTAATTTTTTGCGCAAGTTGCCGCATAAGGCAAGATCTTTGGAAGTTGTGCGTTTGCCAAAGCTTAAACCATCTTCAATTGTGGAAGAAGAGAAAAAGCGAGAGCAAGCATTGTTGGATGCAATGATTGAGATTCCTTTGTATGGTAAAATTGCAGCCGGTACACCAATTGAGGCAATTGCTAATGAAAACGAAAAATTTGCCGTACCATATGAAACAGTACGAGGTGGACAATTTTATGCTCTTACCGTTGAGGGGGATTCTATGGTTGATATGGGAATCCTTAATGGTGATACCGTCGTTATTAAAAAATCTTCCACCGCCAATAATGGTGATATTGTGGTTGCTTTGGTTGATGATAGCGAAGCTACGCTTAAGCAGATTAAAAAAGAAGGTTCAAATGTTTTGTTGATACCCAAAAATGCCGCTTATGAAACAAGAAAATTACCGGCTTCCAGAGTGAAAATACAAGGAGTTTTGAGTTCGCTTTATAGATCTTATTTTTGATTGGTTGTTTAACGCTTTGATGTTGAAAAATTTGTCGCCGTGAATTGAAATTTACTTAAAAGTTATTAAATTTACGGCGGCATTAATTTTGGGCGAGGGCGTTATGGGCTTTTTAAAATTGGCCGATATTCGAAATATTGTTGTGTTTTGCATTGTTGTTGCTTGTTTCTTGTTGCTTGCCGGTTGTGCTTCAACAACTGCGTATGATGCGCAAATGAACAGTTTAATCGGGAGAAATACGACATTTTTAATAAAATTTATGGGAAAGCCATCCGCAAAAAAGATAATGGCTGACGGAAAAGAAGTATGGGCATATACTAATATTGATAATGTATATGTGCCGTCAGAATTTTATTTATATAATCAAGGGGCAATGTCGGAAGAATATGACGGACTTTATGCGCCGTTTATGGAGCAATATGATTTCTCTCCTTATGAAAAGGAGTTTGGGTATATAGTGAAATATTATTGTCAAACATCTTTTTTAATTGAATATCATACGGTTATTGGTTGGAGTCGGCGTGGTAACGGTTGTGTGGCAAGGTAAAATATTTCCGAGCTAAACTAATTTTTAACTTTAATCTGTTTGTTTAAAATAAATACGGTAGCAGGATGAGTCTGTTAGATGTAACGTGATTAATTGGGAAGCATAAAATGGGAATTTGGTCAGACATCAAAAGTTGTATTAAAAATTCTAGTTTGATGTTGGTTATGGTGTTTGTTTGTTATATTGCTTTTTATGCTGTTAATGGTGAGCGCGGCATTATCAAATATATGTCGTTGCGTCAGGAAATCAGTGAGGCACAAAAGGTCGCGGCAGTTTATCGTCATCAACGTATTTCTTTAGAAGAAAAGGTTAAGCACTTATCAAATTCCAGTTTGGATTTAGACTTGCTTGAAGAACGTGCGCGCATTGTTTTGAATATGGCGGCTCAAGATGAGTTTATCTTATTGGACGAAGAATAAATAGCATGTAAAAACAATTGATTGTTTCCGATTTGGGGATGCTTTTCAAAAAAAGCTGTATTTTTGTAAAAAATTTGTTATACCTTATCTTATTGCGGTGGATTTAGAGCCGTAATGTAGGGTTAACAATTTAGGTCTGTGCATGAAAAATAAGACTCGTTTGGTGAATAAAAAGGCTTACTCGCCAAGGTATATTGAGAAAAAGCCGTTTTTTTCGGAGAAAGAGATTATCTTTAGGAGTGCCGGACGGGCTAAAGTATTTAAGATATCTTCTCGTCTTCAGGTTATTGTCATTGCTCTGGTATGCTGTATTTGTACATGGAGCATATATTCCTATCATATGTATAATAAATCTGGAAGAATAATTAATCATAAGGATCGTGAGCTGGTAGAAACACGCGATGCTTATGTTGATTTGATGAGTGATTTTGTTTCGATTCAAAAAAATATAGATAGTGTGCTTGAGCAGATTACTAAAAAAGGGGGTAAAACATCATCAGAGCTTGATCGTTACAAGCGTCAAGCAATGGCTGTAGAAGATAAGATTAAGCATATTACGGCCACAAAAAGTTGGGCGGATGATAAAAAAATTAGTGAAAAGATGAGCTTTAATGAGGTTTTATTGCAACGCGATATGGCGATTTCGGAACGAGATGAGTTGCGTAAACAACTTGATGAATTAGAAGATGCCGTACGGGATATTAAGGCCGCCGAAATGGATGTATTTTCCCGTGTAGAGGCTTTGGCTTTGCGTGAAATAAGCAAGATTAAAAGCGCGTTTAATTCAATTAATGTTCCGATTAAGCGTCAGGGGTTGTATTTTAATCCTCTGGCTAACAGTAAAAAGAAAAATTCTCGGGGTGGTGTTTTTGTTCCGGCTTCCGTATCAAAGCTTCAGGATAAGGAGATGTCGGATAAAGTATCTAAGATTTATAAGGCTGTTGATGATTTGGAGTATTATCGCGAAGTTGTACAATATGTTCCTTTGGGCAAGCCGGTTTGGAGTTATTGGATGTCGTCAAAATTTGGCTACCGTTCTGATCCTTTTAATAAAAAGAAAGCCGGACATAAAGGAGTTGATTTAGCCAGCCGCACCGGTAATAAGATTTTAGTTAAAGCTAAAGGACGTGTTGTTAAGGTGGAGTATTCCAAACGCGGTTATGGAAATAACTTGACAATAGATCACGGTAATGGGTTTAAGACGAGATATGCTCATATGAATAAGATTTATGTTAAAAAGGGTGATTATCTTAATGTTGATGATGTTGTTGGCGAGGTAGGTAATACCGGTCGTTCTACCGGACCGCATCTTCATTATGAAATTATTTATAATGGTCGTCCGGTCGATCCTTTGCCGTTTATGCAGGCAAAAGCTTCATAAAATTTTGAGAGGTTAAAATGAAAAAGTTAAAAAGAATCTTGTATTTGAAATTGGCCAGAAGATTGAGCCGTAGTTCTACCGGCGCACCGGTTCCTAGCATTATAAGCGAAAACACAAAAATTAATGGTGATATTATAAGTGAAGGCATCATTCATGTTGATGGTCAGGTTGAAGGCGATATTAGTTGTGATGAGCTTATTATAGGTGTAAAGGGTAGTGTTATAGGAGCTGTGACAGTTACGAAATTGCAGCTTTACGGTGTTTTGAACGGTAGAGTCAGTGCAGATAATTTGTTTATTGCAAAATCAGCACGACTTATTGGCGATGCAACTCACAATACGATTGCGATTGAGCCGGGAGCTTATGTAGATGGGCATTGTATGCGTATTGGTACACCGATACCGGCAGAACAGGGTAAGCCTGATTTGATGTTGGTGGATGCTCGCAAGCTTAAGGCTAATGCGTAGTTTATTTTTTGAAGATTGTTAAGGCGGTTTTTGAATTGGAGCCGCCTTAATTTTTTTTCGTTTCTTATTGTGGCACGAAAATTGCATTTGTTTTATTGGAGTAATTTAAATGTGAGGTTAATATGGCTTTAAATGCGTTTTTTGCTGCCAATACGGGGATGGAAGCTCAAAGTCATGCTTTGACACAAGTGGCTGCTAATATTGCCAATATTAATACGACCGGATACAAGACCAATCAGACAATGTTTTATACATTGTTGGGGTCGGCTCCGGTAGTAAAAAATAATGCTTCCGGTATATATTCATCACGTGCTGACATTAGTGGTGTGGGCTATTATGATCGTACCAATATTTTGGATCAGGGGGTAGTCACATCGACAGGACGCAACTTTGATGCGGCAATTTCCGGTGATGACAATGCCTTTTTTACACTCAAAGATGAATATAATGATATATATTATACCCGTGCCGGTGATTTTGAAACACGTACAGTTGATGGTACAACTTATTTGATTGCCAATAATGGTTTCAGGGTTCAGGGATTTCCTTCTGCAAATGGTGAGGATACTTTTGGTGCAGTGGCTGAAGATATTGTCATTAAATATCCTGAAGTTTTGCCGCCGCAACCGACGACAGAGGCAAAAATTACCGCCAATGTGCCGGCAACGGGAGTAGATAGTTCCAGCTATGCGATTACTGTTTATGCTCCGACACATGACGGTGAAACCTTGAATATGATATTTAAAAAAGTTGAAGGAATGGACAATGCTTGGGATTTGTCTTTTAGTGTAGAAGGTGGTAGTGTTACCGGCTCAGAAACTCGGGTTTTGTTTAGTTCAAAAGGAGATTTAATTTCACCCAAAACTTTGAATGTGAACATTGCTTGGGATGATGGTGATACTAACAGTGTTGCGCTTAATATTTCTAATATGACGCAATTGGCAGGTAGCTCCGGAACAACCTATGTGGAACAAGATGGAAAGCCGTCGGGCAATTATCAGAAAAGTTATATAGATAAAGATGGTGTTGTTAAAGCGTATTATAGCAATGGCGAAACTTATAATTTTGCTAAATTAGCGTTAACCGGTTTTTCGGCTCCGGAAAATTTGACACCTTTGAGCGGTACTTTGTTTGAGGCAAATGGTACGACGGGTGATGCTTTTTATGTTAAAGATAATGGTGTTATTCAGCCGCAATCTTTGGAGGGATCGGCAACCAATGTTGAACAAGAATTTGGAATGATGATTCAAGTTCAGCGCGCTTATAGTGTTAACGTGCAGTCATTTCAAGCTGCAGATGAGATGTTGCAGATTTTGTATGATCTGAAAGCCTAAAATATATAAATGATTATAAAAAAAGCTTCCTTTTTTAGGAAGCTTTTTTAATTATCGAAAACAATTTATTATTTTGATTTTTTTGTTGTTTTAGTTGTTTTTTTTGTAGAAGAGCTGCTCTTAGTATTGCTATTGCATACTCTCAAAGAGGATGTTTTGCTGCTGGCTGATTTAAGGCTTGCAGCTTTGATAACAGTAGCTTTGTTAAGTGTACTTTTGGCAGAAGCCAATCTTTTAGATGCAGATTTAACGGCACTCATGGCAGAAAGTTGATTAATGGCTGCTGCCCAATCCTGAGCGTGAGTGTTTGCAGGGCAACCGTTATTTTGCCAAATATAATAAGCAGCTTCAGCAATTGCTTTGTTATCAAATTTCATTATTCGTCTCCAAGTAGATATTTAGTTTTATAAAGTCAGAAGCCATGAATAAGATATAAAGTTTAATATTAAGTAAAAAAAACACTGATTTATTTACATAAAATTAAGTTCATCGAATTATTGTAGTATTTATGATTAGACGTAATTTAACATTGTTTCAAATTGACAACTTTTTGAATGGTTTTTGGCCTCTTTCTGCAGTGGCGATTATTTATTTTGAAGCCATTGCTCATTCGTATACGGAGGCAATGCTTATTTTTTCGATTATAAATATTGTGCAAAGTATTTGTGAAATACCAACCGGAGTACTTTCGGATAAAATCGGGCGAAAGTATAGTATGGTGGCAACGAGTATATTGATTTTTGCAGGATATATGTTTTGGGCAATTGCCGGAGATATTCAAAACGTGTGGTTGTTGTATGTTGGTGCAGTGTTAGTCGGTTGCGGACAAGCTTTTGTTTCGGGTACAGATGATGCTTTTGTTTATGAAACAATTAAAGAATTGGGAGAAACTTGTCATTTTGATAAGGTTTATTCTCGTAATAAAAGTTTTGATGAATTAGGTTTGGCAGTTAGTGCTATATTGGCAACGATAGTGTTTTATTTTAGCTCAATTAATGTGTTAGCATGGATATCGGTGGTGCCGGTGATGTTGCGTATTTTGGTGGCATTATTTTATGTCGAGCCGAAATGTGTTAGTCGCCCAAAAGAGAATGCTTGGAAGCATTTTGTTAAATCATTAACACTTATTATGCGTCGGCCGAAATTGATTAAATTTTCGCTGGTTAAAAGTTTTAATTATAGTTTTAATGCCGCAAATTGGCGTTTTGTCGGAGCATATTATGAAACATTGATTGCTCCTTGGTTAATTAATGTGGTGAGAATTGTGCAAGAGTTTATGGGATTTGTCGGCTATGGTTTGGTACATTTTATCAAGCGGCGAGATGCAAAAAAAATTTTATTTTTATCGACATTAATTAATGCCTTAATAAAAATGTTGGGAATTGCTATTAATACAGTGGTAACTCCATTTATTATGGTTTCTTCGACATTATGTTATGGTATTTCATCAACTGTGGAAAATACGTTGTTGCAACAACAATTGACAGATCGTCAACGGGCAACGATGGGGTCGGTTATATCTTTGTTTGCAGGATTTTTGAGTGTTTTAGTGTTTATGGCAACCGGAATTATCGCTGATTATGGTTCGGCGCGTATTGCAGTACTTTTGTTGATTTTTATGAGAATAGTTGTTGCTTTTGCTTATAAGCGTATTTTGAGTAAATAATTTTTTAAAAATTGTTTGCATTTTAAATTTTGTTGGTATATAAAACCTGACGAAAGTGCCAATTGCCTCATCGTCTAATGGTAGGACAGCAGATTCTGACTCTGTTAATCGTGGTTCGAATCCATGTGAGTCAGCCAGCTTTGATAGGCCTAGCGGAAATTTTCGCTAGCCCTTGAATTTTAAGGCTTTCAGCGAGTTCGATTGATTTCATATACCCAATTTGTACATTTTCGTTATCATTTGCCTGCAACCTTTGTTCTGCAACGGTTTGCATCGGTTCGTGCGGCAACACTTTATTTCCTTTCGGATTGTTAATAT
>JAFTLF010000028.1 GCA_017452885.1 Alphaproteobacteria bacterium | reverse complement strand
GAATACTGATAAGCACTTTCAAACCGCCCAACTCACTGTCATCCAATTCAATCACTCCGCCGTGAGATGTAATTATATCTTTGGCAATCGACAATCCCAATCCTACACCGCCAGTTTCTTTGTTACGAGAATTTTCCAGTCTGTAAAAAGCCTTGAAAACATCATCTCTTTTATCTTTAGGAATCCCTGGTCCGTCATCCTCAATCACAAGGTTAAGTTTCTTATTGTTGCTTTCAAGCTTAACCGCTATTGTTTTTCCATAACGAAAAGCATTCGCAATAATATTAGTTACAGCTCGCTTCAACGCTTGCTCACGCCCCTGAATAGCACTAACCTGATCGTTTGTTGAATAGCGGATTAGTGCTTTTTTGTTGCGAAATTTGTTAATAATGCTCAAAATCATTTCATTCATATCAACAAAACTGGATTTTTCACCACCTTCACCACTGACAAACGATAAATAACCATCAAGCATTTTTTCCATTTCATCAATATCCGACAAGAAGTCTTTTTTATCCTCTCCGTCAGGAAGCATAGTTACTTGCAATTTCATACGTGTCAACGGAGTCCTCAAATCATGCGATACACCGGCTAGCATCTGTGTACGCTCACTAATTTGACGTTGGATACGTTCTTTCATTTTGATAAAAGCAATTGCTGCTTTACGCACTTCTGAAGAACCGGAAGGCTTAAAATCTTTATTATCAATACCTTTTCCGAAATCTTCGGCAACTTCAGCTAAACGAGCAATTGAGCGCACCTGAATACGCAAAAATAACACCGCCACCAAAAACAATAAAACAGATGTTCCCGCCATCCAAACCACAAACATAAATATTGAACTGCTAAAAATCTTTTTTCGAGAAGTTGTAAATTTGTACAAACCTGAATCTGTATCAACAAACACCAACAAATCACTATCATTCTGTCCCAAATAAACCGAAGTCACACCCACACCAAAAAGATTATCCAATGCTTCTTCCAAATAACCGATAATCAGCTTACTTCCCTTTCCGGCCTTATTCATAACCTGATGTTTATCTTGATTGCTGTAATATTCCATGTCCACATCCCAAATATCCGCAGACATTTTTTGCAAATCAGCCATTTTGGCTGGTTCTTGAGTACCCATATCAATAATAAACTTCATATCAGAAGCCAAATTATCCGACAAACGACGACCCATTCGGCTCCAACTACCGTCAAAAAACATAACCACAGAAACAATTTGCACGACAATCAACGGAATAAATATCAGCAACATAGTTCTGAAAAACAACGTCTTCGGCAAAAGCTTCAAACGCAAATAACGCACTTTTTCTTCCCATTTAGGTGATAATCTGATATGCATGTTTTTATTCCTTCATTGATAACAACATATAACCTTTTCCGCGCACGGTCTGTAAATAACGAGGATTCTTAGTATCCGGTTCAATTTTCTTTCGCAACCGCGTAATTTGCACATCAATCGAACGTGGACTTTGTCCTGCCCCCAAAACCTCGGCCAATTTTTCACGACTGAATACTTGCCCTGATTTTGTTCCTAAAACACTAAGCAATGCTTGCTCAACAGGAGTAATATGAATAACTTCGCCCTGTTTTGTAAGCAATTCTTTTGTCTGCAAATTATACGTACACAAACCCAAATTAAGAAATTCCCCTGCTTCTGGCTTTTCAACAGGAGTACGACGCAAAATACTTTTGATACGCAAAACCAATTCTTTCGGCTCAAATGGCTTGGGCAAATAATCATCAGCCCCATTTTCTAAACCACTAATACGATCTTCCGTTTCTCCCATTGCCGTCAACATAATTACCGGAATATTATTATCTCGCCGCAATTTTGCCAAAAATTCCAATCCGCTTTCTTCCGGCATCATAATATCCATAATCAACAAATCAAACTTATACTGTTCCATCAAATGCCTAGCTTCTGTAGCCGACTTTGCGGTTGACGCATAAAAACCGCTCTCTCGCAAAAATCTTTGCAAGAGAGAGCGAAGACGAGTATCGTCATCAACAACCAGAATATGTTTAATTTCACAATCCATAAAGCCTCATTTTCAAAAAAACTGTCAATGAAACTATTCTTTAGCTTCCTTTTTTACTTTAGAAACTTTTGCCTTTTTAGCGACAGAAGTTTTTGTCTTTTGCTTTTTAGCCGCCGGTCGTCCAACTTTTTTGGCAACATCTTTAACCACTTTCTTAACCGGTGTGGCAGCAGCAACTTTAGTAGCTTTATTAATTTTATGAATATAATCCAAACTTTTTTGAAAATATTGATAACCGGTAATAAAAGTCAAAACAGCTGCAACCCAAAGCAGAATTTCGCCAATACCACCCCAATACCACACACCTTTGAGCAACAACATTGACAAGGCAGTCATCTGAAAACCGGTTTTCCATTTTGCCAAACGAGTCACAGGCATTCCAACTTTGACTTCCATCAAGAACTCTCTCAATCCGGAAACCAAAATTTCACGACACAAAATAACAACAACCGGAATATAACTCAACCGAGTAATCAACATATCTGGTTTAGCCAATAAAACCACCAAAGCCGAAGCAACTAACAACTTATCGGCAATCGGATCAAGCAAACGACCAAAAGCAGATGTTTCCCCACGAGCACGAGCTAAATAACCATCAAAATAATCAGTAATAGAAGCCGCAATAAACAAAATCGCGGCAAATACAGCCCAAGCACTGGAAGTAACATACACGGACAAAAAAATCAGTGGAATAACAACTATTCTCGAGATTGTTAAAATATTAGGCAAATTATACACGCTTCTATCCTTTTTCAAATAATTAACGTTACTCCATACTAGATTAGAATTTTCAATTATGGAAGTAATTAAAGATTTTTTCCGCCGTTTTTTTACTGATTCCGACAACTTTTTGCAAATCTTTAACCGACGCTTGCGCCACTTCATCTGCCGAACCAAAATAATTAAGCAAATCGCGTTTCCTTTTAGCCCCGATTCCTTCCACCTCATCAAGTGATGATTTAAAAATAGATTTACCTCGTTTTTTGCGATGCGTTCCAATCGCAAAACGATGTGCCTCATCGCGAAGATTTTGCAAATAAAATGCAAGAGGAGATTGAAATTCTAAGGCAAAGCTTTCTTTTCCGACCATATGATAAAACTCTTTTCCGGCATTACGTTCAGGCCCTTTAGAAATGGCCACAATCGTAATCCCCGACAAATCAAATCCATCCAGAGCTTCATACACAGCATTTAGTTGCCCTCGCCCACCATCTAACAAAATAACATCCGGTCTGGTTTCAGACGACATTCTTTTAAAACGACGCAACAAAACTTCTTTCATCATTGCAAAATCATCATTGGTAATATCGGCATTTTTGATATTAAACGTACGATAATTTTTCTTATCAAATCCTTCCGGCGTTGCCACTACCATTGCCCCGATTGCAAAGCTTCCCTGAATATGCGAATTATCATAAATTTCAATCCGTTGCGGCATTGTTGGCAAACCAAATCGCTCTTTAAATGCTTGCAAATTATCTTTAACCCCTGCCATAAGTGCGACTTTTCGTGCAATTGAAGCAATTGCATTTTCTCGCGCCATATCAACCAATTTAGCTTTATTTCCTTTACAAACACAAATAATTTTTGCCTTAACTGCTTCACTCAAAAAATCTGCATTTTCAAGCTCTACATCAACAATAATCTCTTTAGGCGGCACATGTCCGGTATAAAAACTACTTATAAAAGCCTCAAGCACTTCGCTATCAGAAGCGTCTTCAACTTGCGTCGGAAAAAAAGGAGCATTACCGCAATTTTGACCACCACGAATAAAAAATATTTGAATACAAACAAAATTTTTATCTCTGGCCAAAGCAATAACATCTGCAGATTTTATTCCGGCATACTCTACATTATGACGAGCTTGTACCGCAGTCAAAGCCCGAATACGATCTCGCAAAATAATTGCAGTTTCATAATCTTCTCTTGCACTGGCTTCATTCATAGCTTCTGATAATTCATCTTGAATTTTGCTATTTTTCCCCTCCAAAAAATCTACCGCATCTTTAACCAACTGACGATAACTTTCTACTGATATTTTAGCAACACAAGGAGCCGAACACCGCTTGATTTGATATTGCAAACAAGGCCGTTGACGATTATGAAAAACAGCATCTGAACAAGAACGCAACAAAAACGCTTTTTGCAAAACATCTATAACACTATTAACCGCACCGACACTGGCAAATGGTCCGAAGTATTTATTTTTATCATGTCGCTGCCCACGATATTTGCGCAAACACGGATATTTTGTCTGCATATCAATCATCAAATGGGGAAAGGTCTTATCATCTTTGAGCAAAATATTATAACGTGGCTTAAACTTTTTAATAAGTTCGTTTTCAACCAATAATGCCCGAGCTTCATTTTCCAAAATAATAAATTCCATTCGCGCAATTTGCGCAACCATTTGTTGTAGACGTACCGGAAGCTTATCTATATGTGAATAGGCAACAATTCTTTTTTTGATATTTTTAGCCTTACCAACATATAAAACTTCATCATATTCGCTAATCATTCGGTAGACCCCCGGAGTATCAGGAGCAATCTGAATATGACGTTTTAAATTTTCCAGTCCTTTCTTAACATCATACAATCTTACCATTCCCTACATCAAAATAAGTTCACCGTTATTAATTAAAATTTGTGCATACATATAAACTATAAAACATATCAGCATAAACAACCCCTCCATACGAGTGATTTTGTTTTTAAACATCATAATCGGCAATAACATAAACGAAGCAAACATCATTACCCAAACATCAAACAAAATAAATTGGTCGGCAACTTTAACATCTGTAATTGCCGAAGTAGCCCCCATAACAAAAACAATATTCCAAATGTTAGAACCAACCACATTGCCCAAAGCAATTCCATTTTGCCGACGAAATGCTGCCACACAACTGGTTGCCAATTCAGGAGCCGACGTACCCACCGCCACAATAGTCACTCCGATAATTTCTTCCGAAACCCCAAAAACACGAGCCAGCTCCACTGCGCCGCTAACCAAGAACTCTGCTCCGTATGCTATGGCAAACAACCCTCCACTCAATGCAATCAAAATTATCCACCAACTACTGTTAACCAATTGTGATGGGATTTCATCTTCTGCATTTTCGTCTTTTTGAGCGCCTAAATAGTTATAAATCAAAAACATAACCAAGAGAGCTAGCAATACCCAACCATTCCAATTAATAAACTCTCCTCTGATTACAAAAAAAGCAAAAACCAATGTTACAACAAACAAAAAAGAAAAATCTCGATAAAAAGCTTTGCCGTCACAACTTATTGGACAAATAACCGCAGAAGCTCCAAGTACCAACAGCACATTGGCAATATTAGAACCGATAACATTTCCTACCGAAATACCGGCATTGCCGGTAAGTGCAGACTTAATACTAACCACAAATTCAGGAACGGATGTCCCTAGTGCTACAATCGTCAAACCAATTATCAAGCTCGGAATATGTAAACGATTAGCAATTGCCACCGCTCCTCGTACTGTATATTCAGCTCCCCCCATTAACATAACAAAACCTAAAATAACAAGCAACAACGACACCAACATTACAACATCCTTTCAATGAAAACCTCTAACTAATATAAACAAAATCCCCAAAAACTCCAGCGTTTTTATATTCTTTATATTTCTTGCGGAAAACAACTGCTTTCTTAAACAATATTTATACAAAAATATAACCAAACGCCTCAAAATAATTAAAAAACAGGTTTAAAAACAAACCTTCAATATTATTTACTTTCCTATCAACATAGGAGAAAAAACATGGTTCTCGAAAAAAAAGCGTACACTCAACAAACAATCAATTTCACAATATCTACTCACGAAGATGATACTAAAAATTTTCATATCGGAAACGTTGAAAAAAATGTTTTAACCGACCACTTGCCGGAACGCGATAATCCCCAAAGTTTTAACGACGATATGTATAACTTTGGCGAGAATGATGACTTACCTGATAGTGACCGTATTATGCAATGCCAACGCAAAGGTATAAGTCAAAAAAAATGCCTTGATGTGTAAAATTATCGCCAATAAAATTCGTAAAAAACAAAACCCCGAAAATCACAAATGCAATTTTCGGGGTTTTAAGATTATTCTCAAAGAATAATTAAAATATCTGCTTATTCAGCAGGAGTTTC
The DNA here is from genome assembly GCA_017452885.1 of Alphaproteobacteria bacterium. Taxonomy (GTDB): domain Bacteria; phylum Pseudomonadota; class Alphaproteobacteria; order RF32; family CAG-239; genus CAZU01. The sequence goes on along the minus strand of JAFTLF010000028.1, from coordinate 11,651 downwards.
TTCTGCCGAACGATGCTGAAGTTCTGCAGCCTCTTCTTTAAGAGCCTGTATCTCTTTATCGTTCTGAGCAGCAACTCGCTTCAAAGCACGCAAAACATTACCGGTACCGGCCGGAATCAAGCGACCGACAATAACATTTTCTTTAAGTCCTTTGAGGCTGTCAACCTTACCTTCAACAGCAGCTTCCGTCAACACGCGAGTTGTTTCTTGGAACGATGCCGCAGAGATAAAGGACTTGGTCTGCAATGAAGCTTTAGTAATACCAAGCAAAATCGGATCAGCAACCGCCGGATTCTCACCATTGGCAATGATCTTGGCATTTTCAGCTTCAAACACATCACGATCAACTTGTTCACCAACCAAGAAAGTTGTATCACCGGGCTGAGTAATTTCAACCTTGCGCAACATCTGCGAAACAATAACCTCAATGTGCTTATCATTAATTTTAACACCTTGCAGACGATAAACATCCTGAACTTCTTTAACCAGATATTCAGCAAGCTTTTCAACACCCAATACACGCAAAATATCATGCGGAGCAGGAGTGCCTTCAACCAGCATATCGCCTTTTTTCACCATATCGCCGTCTTGAACAGCCAGATGGCGACCTTTCGGAATCAGGTATTCAATTGGTTGACCCTTAGCAGGAACAACAGAAATTCGTTGTTTTGCTTTGTAATCTTTACCAAATTCAACCATTCCGTCAATATCCGAGATAATAGCAGAATCTTTCGGACGACGAGCTTCAAACAACTCAGCAACGCGCGGCAAACCACCCGTAATATCCTTGGTCTTAGAGCTTTCTCTCGGAATTCTGGCAATAACATCACCAACTTTTACTTCGTCACCATTATCAACTGATAAAATAGCGTCAGCAGACATATAATAACGAACTTCCTTACCATTATCATAAGTAACCGGTTTACCTTTAGCATCTTTAAGAATAATGCTTGGCTTCAAACCAGCGCTGGCAGAACTTGAACGCCAATCAATAACCGTCTTAGAAACAATACCGGTAGTTTCATCGGTTGTTTCGCGAACAGAAATATTATTAATCAAGTCAATCAATTCAACCTTAACTTCTTTTTCTTTAATAACCGGAACAGTAAACGGATCCCACTCGGCAACCTTCTGACCTTTTTTAACTTTAGCACCTTCGGCAACCAAAATCTTTGTACCATAAGGAACGTGGTGACGAGATTTTTCACGATCACTGGCATCAACAATCACAACTTCACAGTTACGTGACAAGATAATACCATTACCTTCCGAATTAATAACCATGTGATTATTTTCAAGCTTCAAAATACCTGCAAACGGAACTTCAACAGAAGCCTGTTCAGCACCTTTTTGAGCCGCACCACCAATATGGAAAGTTCTCATCGTCAACTGGGTACCCGGTTCACCAATGGATTGAGCTGCAATAACACCGACAGCCTCACCGACATTAACCGGAGTACCGCGAGCCAAGTCACGACCATAACAAGCAGCACAAACACCATCTTTGGTTTCACAAGTCAAAACCGAACGAATTTTAACCTGCTCAACACCGGCAGCCTCAACAACTTCAACGTCGTTTTCGTCAATCAGTTTACCTTTCTGAACCAAAACCTCACCTGTTTCAGGATGAACAATATCTTCCTGAATGGTACGTCCGAGGATTCTTTCACCAATAGAAACAATAACATTACCGCCATCAACAACCGGACGCACGATAATACCACGTTCTGTACCACAGTTGGTTTCATTGATAACTACATCTTGAGCAACGTCAACCAAACGACGTGTCAAATAACCGGAGTTAGCAGTTTTCAAAGCGGTATCGGCCAAACCTTTACGAGCACCGTGGGTCGAATTAAAGTATTCCAACACGGTCAAGCCTTCTTTAAAGTTAGAGATAATCGGTTGTTCAATAATTTCGCCTGACGGTTTAGCCATCAATCCGCGCATACCGGCCAACTGACGCATTTGTGCAGCAGAACCACGAGCACCGGAGTGAGCCATCATATAAACAGAGTTAATATAACCATTCTCTGTCTTAGAAATGTTTTTCATCATTTCATCGGCAATCTTATCTGTACAAGCCGCCCAAATATCAACAACTTTGTTATATTTTTCGCCTTTGGTAATAAGACCGTTCTGATACTGTTCCTCAAATTCCTTAACTTGTTTCTCAGTATCGGCAATAAGAGTCTTCTTAGCTTCAGGAACAATCAAATCATCCTTACCGAAAGAAATACCGGCTTTACAAGCATTTTGGAAACCAAGAGCCATAATACGATCAACAAACATAACTGTTTCTTTCTGACCGCAATGACGATAAATAGTATCAATGATTTCCCCGATTTCTTTTTTACGCAACAAACGATTAACCAATGAGAACGGAACATCTTTATGCTTAGGCAAAACATCTGAAACGATAATACGTCCGGGAGTTGTTTCAACTAAACCATATTTTGTTTCACCATTATCATCAACATATTCCATACGACATTTAATTTTGGCATGAAGATCAACCACCTTTTCATTCAAAGCCAGCAGAACTTCATTAAAGTCAGCAAAAGTCATGCCTTCGCCGGACATACCTTCTGCATCATAAGTAAGATAGTAAATACCCAAAACCATATCTTGTGTCGGAACAATAATCGGTTTACCCGAAGCCGGCGACAAAATGTTATTTGTAGACATCATCAAAACACGAGCTTCCAATTGAGCTTCTATTGACAATGGTACGTGAACTGCCATTTGGTCACCATCGAAGTCAGCATTAAATGCTGTACAAACCAACGGATGCAAATGAATAGCTTTACCTTCAACCAAAACCGGCTCAAATGCCTGAATACCAAGTCTGTGCAATGTAGGTGCGCGGTTCAGCAATACAGGATGCTCACGAATAACTTCTTCCAAAATATCCCATACTTCTGGACGCTCTTTTTCAACCATGCGTTTAGCAGCCTTAATGGTTGTCGCATGACCATAGAGTTCCAGTTTTGCATATACAAAAGGCTTAAACAATTCCAAAGCCATCTTCTTCGGCAAACCACACTGATGAAGTTTGAGTTCAGGACCAACGGTAATAACCGAACGACCGGAATAGTCAACGCGTTTACCTAACAAGTTCTGACGGAAACGACCCTGCTTACCTTTGAGCATATCAGACAAAGATTTCAAAGGACGTTTGTTAGTGCCGGTAATTGCACGAGCACGACGACCGTTATCAAACAAGGCATCAACAGATTCTTGTAACATTCTCTTTTCGTTACGAATAATAATGTCCGGAGCATGTAACTCAATCAATCTCTTCAAACGATTGTTACGGTTAATAACGCGACGATACAAATCGTTCAAATCCGAAGTTGCAAAACGACCTCCGTCCAAAGGAACCAACGGACGCAACTCAGGCGGAATAACCGGCAATACATCCAAAATCATCCACTCCGGTTTTGTATTGGATTCGATGAAAGATTCAATAATCTTCAATCTCTTAACCAATTTCTTGCGCTTAGCTTCCGAAGCATTGTCCTTCAACTCCTCACGAATTGTCTTGCGCTCTTCTTCCAAATCAATCGCAGACAAAATCTCCTTAAGAGCTTCAGCACCAATACCGGCACGGAAAGAATCTTCGCCATATTCGTCAATAGCTTCCTGATACTGATCTTCAGTCAAAAGCTCATTAACCGCTAACGGGGTTAAACCTGGCTCAATGACGATGTAGTTTTCAAAATACAATACACGTTCCAAAGCCTTCATCGGAATGTCTGTCAACATCGAAATGCGGCTCGGCAACGATTTCAAGAACCAAATATGCGCAACAGGAGCAGCCAAATCAATATGTCCCATACGTTCGCGACGTACTTTTGACAATGTAACTTCAACACCGCACTTTTCGCAAACAACGCCGCGATATTTCATTCTCTTATATTTACCGCACAAACATTCATAATCCTTAACCGGACCAAAAATACGCGCGCAGAACAAACCGTCTCTCTCCGGCTTAAATGTTCTATAGTTAATGGTTTCCGGTTTTTTAACCTCGCCATAAGACCATGAACGAATTTGCTCAGGAGAAGCGATGGAAATTTTAATCTGGTCAAAAGATTCGCCTGATACCTGCTGACCAAAATATTTCATAATATCATTCATATTACTTTTAACTCCTATACCTTAAACTTCTTCGTTCAACAATTCGACATTCAGGCACAAAGACTTAATTTCTTTGGTCAGAACATTGAATGACTCGGGGATACCGGCTTCAAAACTGTCTTCGCCGCGAACGATTGCTTCATAAACTTTCGTACGGCCGTTAACATCATCAGATTTGACAGTCAGCATTTCTTGCAGTGTATAAGCAGCACCATAAGCCTGCAAAGCCCACACTTCCATTTCACCGAAACGTTGACCGCCAAACTGAGCCTTACCACCCAGAGGCTGTTGAGTAACAAGACTGTACGGGCCGACAGAACGGGCGTGCATCTTTTCATCAACAATGTGGTGAAGTTTAATCATATAAATGATACCGACAGTAACTTTACGGTCAAATTTCTCACCGGTGCGACCGTCATACAAATCAATTTGACCGGAGGTCGGCAATCCAGCCTTAGCCAACATTGAATTAATGTCATCGCCACTGGCACCGTCAAATACCGGAGTAGCCATCGGAATACCGTTTTTCAAATTCGGAACCATAAGATCAAGTTCTTCACTGCTCAAATCAGCAATTTCACGATTATATTGTTTTTCACCATAAACATCTTTGAGCATATCGCGAAGATCTTTTTCTTTCTTCTCACCGGCCTTTACTTGCTCCCACAATTCATTAACTTGTTGACCAAGCTTTTTGGCCGCCCAACCAAGGTGAGTTTCAAGAATTTGTCCGACGTTCATACGAGACGGAACGCCCAACGGATTCAATACAATATCAACCGGCGTACCATCTTCCATATACGGCATATCCTGCAATGGCAAAACGCGAGAAATTGTACCTTTGTTACCATGTCGTCCGGCAATCTTATCACCGGATTGAATCTTACGTTTTGTTGCGATAAAGACTTTAACCATCTTCAAAACGCCCGGCAACAAATCATCACCACGCTGAACTTTTTCAACTTTATCATCAAAATGCTTTTGAATTTTTTCCAAACGATTGTCAAAAGCATTCAACAGTTCTTCAACATTAGCCATGGTAGCTTCGTCTTTAACAACGATTTTGCGCCATTGCGAAGACGGAATACCGGCCAAAGCCTCTTCGGTAACTTTAGCATTCTTGGCGATTGAACCTTTCGGTGCATCAACCACTGTCTGACCAAGCAACATACCTTTCAGACGAGCCTCAACATTACGACGAATAATAGCGATTTCATCGTCGCGATCTTTGGCCAAAGCAGAAATTTCTTCTTGCTCAATTGACAAGGCACGTTCATCCTTCTCAACACCACGACGAGAGAATACATGAACGTCAACTACAATACCTTCAATACCGGGTTGAACACGCAAAGATGTATCACGCACATCCGAAGCTTTTTCACCAAAGATAGCGCGCAACAATTTTTCTTCTGGAGTAACCGGAGACTCACCCTTCGGAGTAACCTTACCAACCAGAATATCGCCGGCCTTAACTTCGGCACCGATATAAACAATACCTGCTTCATCAAGATTGCGCAAAGCTTCTTCACCAACGTTCGGAATATCACGAGTAATTTCTTCCTGACCCAATTTAGTGTCACGAGCCATTACTTCAAATTCTTCAATATGCAAAGAAGTAAACACATCATCACGTGAAATTCTTTCTGAAAGCAAAATAGCATCTTCGTAGTTCAAACCATTCCATGGCATGAATGCAACCAAAACGTTTTTGCCCAAAGCCAATTCACCCATCTCGGTACACTGACCGTCAGCCATAATATCACCGGCTTTAACTTCATCACCAACCTTAACTAACGGAACCTGATTGATACAGGTATTTTGGTTAGAACGACGGAATTTTTGCAAGCGATAAATTTCAACACCTGCATCGGCAGCATGCTCATCCTTAGAGCGAACTACGATACGTGTCGCATCAACAGCATCAACAATACCGTCAGCTTTACAAACAACTGTTGCTCCGGAATCTTTAGCAACAACACCTTCAACACCGGTACCGACCAAAGGAGCTTCAGAACGCAACAAAGGCACACCTTGACGTTGCATATTTGCCCCCATCAATGCACGGTTAGCATCGTCATTTTCCAAAAACGGAATCAAAGCTGTTGCGACCGAAACCAATTGTTTTGGAGAAACATCGATAAAATCAATTTCACTCGGATGAGCAAACTCAAACTCACCAGCCTTACGGCAAGCAATCAACTCATCTTCAAAATGTCCATCTTCTTTTACTTTGGCATTGGCTTCAGCAATCTTAAACTTGCCTTCCTCATTGGCAGACAAATAAACAACTTCATTGCTGACCACGCCGTTAACAACCTTACGATACGGACACTCAATAAATCCGTATTTGTTAATACGAGCATAAGTCGACAACGAGTTAATCAAACCAATGTTTGGACCTTCAGGAGTTTCAATCGGACAAATACGTCCATAGTGAGTAGGATGTACGTCACGAACTTCAAAACCTGCACGATCACGAGATAAACCACCGGGGCCCAAAGCAGACAGACGGCGTTTATGAGTAATCTCAGACAAAGGATTGTTCTGATCCATAAATTGCGACAATTGAGAAGAACCGAAGAACTCTCGAATAACTGAAGCAATCGGCTTAGCATTAACCAAATCTTGCGGCTTAATATTGTTCAAATTTTCAGAACTCATTCTTTCACGAATAGCTCTTTCCATACGCAATAAACCCATGCGATATTGATTTTCCATCAACTCACCAACGGAACGAACACGACGATTTCCGAGGTGATCAATATCATCAACCTCACCCTTGCCGTCACGAAGTTCACACAATCTCTTAACAATGCGCAAAACATCGTCTTTACGCAAAATACCGAGAGTATCTGGAGCATCTTCAAAAGGAATATCCAAGGCTGCATTTATCTTAACACGACCGACAGAAGACAAATCATAACGATCTTTGTCAAAGAATAAGGCATGGAACAATGCGTCAGCTGTTTCATATGTCGGAGGATCACCTGGACGCATAACACGATATATATCCAACAAAGCTTCTTCACGACAAGAATTCTTGTCATTTACTAGTGTATTGCGAATATACGGTCCAACATTAATACCATCAATAAACAGAGTATTAATTTCAGAAATTTTGTTGGCAGCAAATTTCTCAAGCATTTCTTCGGTAATTTCATCACCAGCCTCAGCTAAAACTTCACCGGTCTTAGCAACAACTACATTATGAGCCAAAAACTTGCCAAGCATCTGCTGAGAAGTAACTTTGTAATATTCCAAACCATCATCAGCTAATTTCTTTGCTGAACGAGGAGAAAGCTTTTTACCGGCCTCCAAAACAATATCACCGCTCTTGGCATCAATCAAATCAAAGTCAAATTTGATACCCTTCATACGTTCAGGAACAAATTTAACTTTCCAAGCTTTCTTGTCAGCAACATAAACATCAGCATCATAGAAGTAATTAAGAATTTCTTCTTTATCCATACCTTTAATTTCTGACGGATCAATTGTTTTGCCTTCTTTGGCAAGTTTTGCAATTTTATCTTCAGTTTCTTTTGAATATAAAGAATACAAAACAGAAGTAACCGGCAATTTACGACGGCGATCAATACGAGCATAAACCAAATCTTTGGCATCAAACTCAAAGTCCAGCCAAGAACCACGATAAGGAATAATACGAGCAGCAAACAAATATTTACCGCTAGCCATTGTTTTACCCTTATCATGATCAAAAAAGACACCAGGAGAACGATGCATTTGCGAAACAACAACACGCTCGGTACCATTGCAGATAAATGTTCCCTTATCTGTCATTAATGGAATATCACCCATATAAACGTCTTGTTCTTTAATATCGTGAATAGATTTTGCCCCCGTGGCCTCATCAGTATCCCAAACGACTAAACGCAAAGTAGCCTTAACCGGAGCCGCATAAGTCATATCACGCTTGATACATTCATCAACGTCATATTTAGGCTCTTCAAGCTCATAGCTAACAAACTCAAGCTCGCCATTTCCGGAAAAATCTTTAATTGGGAAAATTGATTTGAAAACCTCTTCCAAACCAAACTCGCATTTCTCTGCACCTTTAGTCTGGATAAAACTGTCATAAGATCCTTTCTGAACTTCAATCAAACTCGGCATGTCTGCCACTGCATCGATTCGACCAAAGCTTCTTCTTACACGTCTTTTGCTCGTATAAGATTCCTTCATTTTGTCCTTATCCTTTATGGTTAAATTCTGCGACCATCCTATCGGAAAAATTCCAAACCCCGTCAACAGAAGGTTATATAATTGATTTTAAAAACAGAAAACCTCATCAAACCATAGGAAACCAAGGCTTTAAATATATCCTGCCCGCTCCTCTTGATGAGAAAAATAAAATAATTGCATGCAATCGTCACGATTCGTGACCAAATTCAAGCGGATAATAGACTCACCTTTTCGATTCTGGCAAGCAAAAAATATCGACGAATCAAACTTTTTTCCAATATGTTTTTTCTTCAACAAATTAATCCGAACAAATTTTGTTTGACAAAAAGACAAAAAAAATTAAGATACAAATATTCTTATTCAAAGTATTGTCACACTATTAATTTTTTATCATCATGAAACTGACTTTTATTTTGGCGGTAATCACCTCCGCACTATCCGGCTTTATTTATGCCCAAAAAGGAAACAATGTTTTCTCAAAGCGCAAAACAGTACTTGTGCCATGTCTGATAACGGCATTAATTGCAGGTTTTGTTCTCAGCCTTTTTGATGCCGCGGCAACAACAGAAGAATCAAGTGATTTTAGCATATTAACATCATCTATTATCGGATTTGCCACTTTAGTAGCTATAGGCTTCATCATCGCAAAACCACGCAAAGTCATAAACCGACACACAGACTTGGCTCAAATCGGATTACCCCACAAGCTATGCATCGCAATCAACATTACGACAATAGTCTTATGGCTTATTTGCTTTATCGGTACATGTTATCTGCTTGAATGTATAGACATCACTTCTATCTGCATCGCAACATTACTGACCTGTATATTGTTTGCATTGCTACATATCATTATATATGTGATTACAGCTCTTGTTTGTATCGTGCTACTGATAATTCGAGGGATAAAACATTTTTTATAAAACGCCTTTGTTTTTTGCATTTAAAACGTAAAAGAGAGAAAATTCTAATATGAATTTTCTCTCTTTTAAATTTACGACTTCTAACCCGTATAACGGATTTAAATCATTACTTCAATTCAACCTTAGCACCGGCTTCTTCAAGCTTCTTCTTCATTTCTTCAGCTTCAGCTTTAGCAACGCCTTCTTTAATGGTCTTCGGAGCACCGTCTACCAAATCTTTGGCTTCTTTCAGACCCAAAGCGGTAATAGCACGAACTTCTTTAATAACGTTAATTTTGTTAGCGCCGGCATCAGCAAGAATAACATCAAATTCATCTTTTTCTTCAGCGGCAGCAGCACCACCGGCAGCACCACCGGCAGCAACAGCAACAGCAGCAGCGGCAGAAACGCCCCACTTTTCTTCCAACATTTTAGACAAGTCAGCAGCTTCCATAACAGTCAAAGCTGACAATTCATCAACTAATTTGGCTAAATCGGCCATTTTTTTTCTCCAATAAATTTATTAAACAAATTAAACTAAAAACATTTTACTCTTTTATTGCACTCTGCAAAAAATATTGCTTTTAACCCAAGTAATGCAAAATGAATTCTGAACAACGTATACAAAAAAGACACACGCGCAAAAAATCCACCAACAAGACCGGCATAAAACAATAATATTAAGCGGCTTCTTTCTCTGAATAGGCTTTTGTAACACGAGCCAATTGAGATCCCGGAGCCTGCAACAAACCAATGATTTTGGCACGCAACTCGTCCATAGACGGGATTGTTGCCAACTTGTTGATTTCGTCTGTCGAAAGAACACCTGTTCCCATCGCACCACCGACAACAATCAACTTCTCATTAGTTTTAGCAAATTCGACACAAGCCTTACATGCAGAAATCGGATCATTAGCAAACGCAATAGCGGTTGGACCGGTAAACAAATCTGTAATGTTTTCAAACTTAGTGCCTTTAAGAGCAAGACGAGTAATCCGGTTTTTAGTAACTCTAAAGCCAGCGCCTGCTTTTCTGATATTGTTACGCAACTCAGAAACTTCTTCAACGGTAAGACCTTTGTAGTGTGAAACTACAACAATTTCTGCATTTGTGAACAATTCATTAAGTTCGCTGAGCAATTGTGCTTTTTCTTCGCGGTTCACTTGTTTGTCTCCAAAATTCACATAAACCAAAATATCGGAATATGTATTATCTAACAAATCCGCCAAGACTGACATTTAAGGAGGGAAGTTTATTCTCTCCCAAACCACCCTTGACGGGACTAAACTCTGCCCAGGAGAAAAAAATGATCATAAAAAATCTCACTTACTCCGTCTATGCTGGATATTAAGGTCTAAACCACCGGCAGTCTTGGACAGGATGAACGACATACATCGCTCTTGGGGCGTGTAATATACGCTTATTAACTAAAAGTCAAGCATTTTTTACAATAAATTTCTAAGCAAAATAATATTTACATTACCCATATTTAAAAATCAAAATGCTCTTCAACTAGGAAGAGCATTTTCCGCGGATGGGATAAACTGTTGCGCTACGCAGTAATTTTTGAACGACGTGTACAAACAAAACGTACACAAGTGAAAAAATCACAAGTATGGCAACAGTTTAGCACATCCCCCTACAAAGCTGTGCTATCAACGCGAACACCAACACCCATAGTGCTACTCATTGATACTTTTTTCATATAAGTACCTTTAGCACCAGCCGGTTTAGCTTTAATGATTGCATCGATGAAAGCTTTGGCATTTTCATAAAGCTGTTCTTCTGAGAAGCTGGCTTTACCAATACCTGCATGAACAATACCGTTCTTTTCAACACGATATTGAACTTCACCAGCTTTAGCTTTCTTAACAGCGCCTTCAACATCAGTAGTAACTGTACCCAATTTCGGGTTCGGCATCAAGCCTTTTGGACCCAAAACGCGAGCAACCTTACCAGCCATACCCATCATATCAGGAGTCGCAATCATTCTGTCGAAGTCAATTTTGCCGGCCAAAATAGAATCAATCAGATTCTCTGCACCAACAATATAAGCACCAGCAGCTTTAGCCTGATCTGCTTTTTCACCTTGAGCTAAAACAGCGACTCGAATGGTTTTACCGGTACCATGCGGCAAAGCACATACACCACGAACCATCTGATCAGCATATTTAGGATCAACACCTAGATTAATAGCAATATCAACTGTTTCATCAAATTTTGCAGTAGCATTTTCCTTAACAACTTTAACAGCCTCTTTCAAAGCATAAGCTTTGTTAACATCAACTGTTTTATATGCGTTTACGATTCTTTTTCCAGACATGATACTACTCCACAACCTTGATACCCATAGAAACAGCCTGACCTTTAACCATATTCATTGCGGCCTCAACAGTAGAACAGTTTAAG
>JAFTLF010000027.1 GCA_017452885.1 Alphaproteobacteria bacterium | reverse complement strand
TAAATTCTCCCAATGAAGAATTTGCTGAAGCTCATAGTTTTATAGCTTTTCAAACCGAAAAAGATGACTATTTTTATGATCCGGCAAATCCGATATTAGAGTCAACTTCCTATTTTCCCAGAATATCTTCTTTAGAAGTTACTCCGTTTCAAAAGAAGCAGTTTGAAACAAAATTACATACAGAAAACCGAGTAAACAATTGTGCATTTTTAGAATCTAAAAATATATTAACGGGGGATACTTTATATTATGGTTGCGCCAACGGAGGTTGCATTCTTCCGTCTTATATAATTTCTAAAAACACTTTTCCTTTTGTTCCGACAAAGGGGCGGGATATAAAATAAGTTAGAAAAGTTAATTATACTTCTAGGGTCATTTTTTGTTCCAGTGGTTTAAACCCGTAATTTTCATAAAATTTGTAAGCAGTGGTATTTTGATTATATACACCAAGCCTGATTTCTTTAATGTTTTGTTTTTTGCAAAGATTGCAGAATGTATCCATTAGTCTTTTGCCAATGCCGCTGTTTCGTAAATTTTGGGTGACACCAAAATTTGAGATATGGGCAAATTGGGAATTAATCAAATAAGGAGCCTCTTTAAATTCTCCCAAAATATAACCAACAATTTTATTATTGTATTCTGCAACAAAAGAAACAATTTTGTCATTTGTAAGTGTTTCTAAAAATCCGATTTTTTCAAGCTCATCATCTTGTTTTACAAAATATCCACCCAAAATATCAATGTGATATTGCCTTACTTCAAGACATTACTCTAAAACTTTAGATAAATCTTCTTTTTTAAATTTTCGTACTATCACAAAAAATCCTCGAGCAATATAATATATTTTTTCACAAGTATTCTCGCTTGATTAACGACGAAACCCACCTTAATGGTGGGTTTTGTTGGTGATCCCAGCGAGAATCGAACTCGCGTTCCCGCCGTGAGAGGGCGGTGTCCTAGGCCGCTAGACGATGGGACCTTGCATAAGACACCCCCTTAATAACTTAAAAAAATATAACATGCAAGAATTTTTTTGCAAAATACCTACAATCACCATTATAAATCTGTGGTCAAATCATAAGGAGTATTTAGCAGATAAGCATTATCAAAACCGCAGTTACGTAGGATACAATAAGCGATATAGGCACCATAGCCGTTGCCGCAATATAGAACAATTTTTTTATCATGCGGAAAACAAGCCAAATTATCGCGAATTGTAGCTAACGGAAAATTGACAGCATGTGGAAGGTGGCGAGTTTCAAAACTTTTAGCTTGGCGAATATCGACTAAAAAAATATCTTCATTTTGACTGAGTTTTTCGAAGTTATAATAGTGAATTTCTTCTCGCACAACCGCACAGGCTAAATTACCGAGATTAATTAGTGCATCTTTGGCCATAGAGTAGGGTGGAGAATAAGAAATCATAATTTTGCTCAAGTCTTCAACCGTGCCACCTTTTTTTATCAAATTGGCAACAATATCAATACGTTTGTCAATTCCGCAACGTCCGACACCTTGAATGCCGAGAATTTTTCCGTCAGGAGTGAATATAAGCTTAAGCAACATTTGTTGTGAGTTTGGCATATATAAATCGCAATTATTTTGTAGCAAATAGATATGTTTAAATTCAATTCCGTTTTTGAGTAGCTGTTTTTCATTAGCACCGGCACAAGCCATTGTATACCCGAAAATAGGCGAAATATTATAAGTTATAACATCTCCGATAGGCGTTTTATGTCCGCTTAAGAAATTCGCAATAACATTAGCCTGCATAATCGAGCGTGGTGTGCTGGGTTGACGTTCTGCTTGCTTGGTAATTGCATTAATAAATTCAACATTATCTCCGGCAGCAAAAATATCAGGGTCATTGGTTTGCATATATTGATTGGTAATGATGCCGCCGCTGTGTCCGAGATGAATATTTGCCATTATTGGCAATTTGACATCCGGACGTACACCAGTGGCAATAATAACCATGTCATAGTTTATTTTTATTCCGTTATCCAACAAAGCATAATTATCGCAAAATGCGGTCACTTTTCGTCTGAGATAAAGTTTTACACCAACATTTCGCAAATGATTTTCTATTCTTCGTACGATTTCCGGATCAAAATCAGGCATTATACCGCAAGTTTCCTCAACAATACACACCTTTGCTCCAAGTCGTATAAAAGCTTCTGCTGTTTCAAGTCCGATATTGCTGGCACCCAAAATTAATACGTCGTGAGCATCCGTTCCTTCAAAATAAAGTTTCATTTTGTCAACGGATTCCAAGTTTCTTAGTGTAAAAATATTGTCACCCAAAACTCCTTCAATATCCGGTCGCAACTGTATGGCTCCGGTTGCAATAACCAAATTATCATAACTGACGGGCGTTTTCCCCTCAAGGATAAGCATTTTATTTTTTCTATCAATATCAATAACTTCATGCTCTAGCCTAACGTCGATTTTGAAAATTTGCCACATTTGTTCAACTGTGGCACCGGTAATATCTTCAGGTTTTTCAATAATGCCGCTCAACAAATATGGAAGGGCGCATGATGATACGCCGAATTCTTTGTTCTTTTCAAGAATGATGATCTCGGCATTTTCATCACGTCGTCGCAAATGAGTAGCTGTTGAAATTCCGGCTATGCCGCCTCCGATGATAACAGTTTTCATAATTTGCATACTCCTATAATTAGTTTTGCTTATATAGATAGCGAGTAATAGAGTTTTTTTAAGTGTAGATGCGTAATAATTTAAGTTGACAAACGAGTAAAATGCTTATATAAAAAGCCTGATTTTTCATATTAAAAGCCGAAAAATTACATACACTCCAAGGAGTGCCGCCAGTCAGCGAGGGTTCGCACACTGGCGCGTTAGAGGTTTAAATAAAAGGAAAAATGCGTGTTTGAAAGTTTAACAGATAAACTGACAGCTGTTTTTAATAAAATCACTTCACGAGGAGTACTGACTGAAGATGATATTAACAGTACCATGCGTGAAATCCGTATTGCTTTGTTGGAGGCAGATGTTTCTTTGCCGGTGGTCAAGGATTTTATTGCCCATGTCAAAGAACAGGCTTTAGGAGAAAAAGTTGTCCGTTCAATCCAACCCGGCCAGATGGTCGTTAAGATTGTACACGATGAATTGTTGAAATTATTAAGTTCGGATAATGAGCAACTAAATTTGCAAGCCGTTCCGCCGGTAAGTATTTTAATGGTTGGTTTGCAAGGGTCCGGTAAAACAACAACATCAGCCAAAATTGCCAAACGTTTGGCTGCCAAAAACAAAAAAAAGGTTTTGCTTGCATCTTTGGACATATATCGTCCTGCCGCGCAAGAGCAATTAACACAATTGGCTTCACAAATTGGTGGATATGCGTTGCCGATTATTGCCGGAGAAAAGCCGCTTGCCATCACCAGACGCGCTCTTGAATATGCCAAAAAAGGCGGTTTTGATGTTGTTATTTTCGATTCGGCTGGACGTTTGCATATTGATGAAGTGCTGATGCAAGAGGTGGCAGAAGTCAAGAAAATTGCAAATCCGACGGAAGTTTTGTTGGTGGCAGACGCTTTGATGGGACAAGATGCTTGTGCCACGGCAAAAGCATTTAACGAGCAAGTTGGAATTACCGGTTTAGTCTTGACCAGAATAGATGGTTCTTCAAGAGCCGGCGCAGCTTTATCAATGAAAATAGTTTCCGGTGTACCGATAAAATTTTTGGGTACAGGGGAAAAACTTGATGATATTGAGGAGTTTCATGCTGACCGTTTGGCCGGAAGAATCCTTGGGCAGGGTGATGTTGTATCATTAGTGGAACGCGCAATTGAAAATGTTAATCAAGATGAAGCGCAGAAGCTTGCCGAACAAATGCTTAAAGGCAAATTTGACTTGAATGATATGTTAAGTCAGTTAAAGCAGGTTCAAAAATTGGGTTCAATCGGGGGAATTATCGGAATGATACCCGGTTTGTCCAAATTCAAGAGTCAAATTGAAGCTGCCGGAGTCGGCGACAATTTGATAAAAAAACAAGAGGCTATCATTCTTTCAATGACCAAGGCAGAAAGAAGACAGCCCGATATTATCAAAGCATCCCGCAAAAAACGTATTGCGGCAGGCTCCGGAGTAGAAGTTCATGAGGTCAATAAATTGCTCAAATCATACGAGCAAATGTCGACCATGATGAAAAAAATCGGCCGTAATGGTGGCATGAAGAGCATGTTATCGCCGGCCATGTTAAAAAACTTTCCGACAGGCTCAATGTTTGGCGGAAAAAGATAACTGAAATAAAGAAAGGAAAATAAATGTCAGTACGTATCAGACTATCACGCGGTGGTTCTAAAAAGCGTCCGTTTTACAAAGTAGTTGCAGCAGATCAGAGATCTCCGCGCGACGGTCGTTTTATTGAAAGACTCGGTTCTTACAATCCGATGCTTCCTCAGGATCATGCCGAAAGATTTACTATCAACGAAGAACGTGTCAAATATTGGCTCGCTCAGGGCGCTCAACCGACAGAAAGACTGCAGAAAATGTTGTCTAATCTCGGTTTGACTTCTAAAGTTGTTTTGCGTGAACAACCAAGTAAGTCTGCTCCAAAGGCAAAAGCTTTAGAAAGATTGAAAGAAAAAGAAGAAAAAGCCAAAGCCGCTGCAGAGGCTGCCGCTGCTGAAGCTGCTGCACCTGCAGAAGAAGCTAGTGCTGAGTAATTAACCATTATATTAGTTATTTCTGACCGAAAGGTTTTTTATTGATGACTATTGAGGAAAAAATTTGCTTAGGTGCCATTGTTGGCGTACACGGAATCAGAGGAGAGGTAAAAGTTAAGTCTTTTACCGAAGATGAATGCAATCTGACCAAATATGGTCGTTTGCTAAACGAATCCGGAGATTGTGAATTTGACCTCAAAATTGTCGGACATTCCAAGGAACTTCTGAGAGTAAAAATTAAGGGTGTTGAAGATCGCACTCTTGCCGAAACTCTCATCGGTACCGGACTTTATATTGAGCGTTCTCGCTTGCCGGAGCCGGAAGAAGATGAGTTTTATCATGCCGATTTGATTGGCCTTGAGGCTCGTTCAAAAGACGGTGACATCTTAGGTACAGTTAATGCGTTATACAATTTTGGTGCCGGAGATTTGATAGAACTTAAAATGGCTGACGGGCATTTTGAAATGTTGCCGTTTACCATGAAATATGTTCCGACCATTGATATTAAAAACGGTTTTATTATTGTTGAGATGATGCAATTTGCCCCTGATGAACAAGGAGAGCCAATTGAAGGTTAAGGTTCTGACCATATTTCCGGAAATGTTTCCGGGATTTTTGGGATATTCCCTAACAGGCAAGGCTCTGGCCGAAAATAAATGGTCGTTGGATGCCGTTAATATTCGGGATTTTGCTTTTGATAAGCATGGCTCGGTTGATGATACTCCCACCGGAGGAGGAGC
>JAFTLF010000026.1 GCA_017452885.1 Alphaproteobacteria bacterium | reverse complement strand
TAAATGGATTTACCGTTGCCAACCCCAAAAATTATCAATCTCCTTATTTGTTCAACCTTGGGGGTGTTTCTGTAAAAATTAATACCAAATCAATTTTTAGCAATACAATCATCATTGATGACATAACTGTTAGTAAGCCGATTATTACATACGAAATGATTTCTTTGAACCAGAATAATATTAAGCAGATTCAAGAAAATATTACCCAAAATCAGGCCACAGCAGCTCCAAAAGAAAAGAAAGAAATTGATACTGATAAAAAATCATCTGCACCGGCCAAAAAGGTTATCATTCGTAAAATAACCATAGCCGAAGGTGAAGTACAGGCTTTAACATCATTGCAGAACAACGATTCTAAAATCAGCGTCAAATTGCCGGCGATTGTTTTGACAGATATTGGAGCAGATAAGAATGAAAAAGGTGTTAGCATAGCTTCTTCCATATCTAGAGTTATCAGTAAAATCCTCAATGTAGCAAGTAAAACGGTAATTGAAAACAACCTCGGTGACTTGAAAAAAGTTGCCAAAGAAAATCTCAACAATGCCGTAGACAGTGTTAAGGATAAAGTGAAAAATTTAGGCATATTCGGAAAGAAATAAATCCTAAAAAAGAGCCTCAATGAGGCTCTTTTTTATTGCAAATATTCTTTTAATATCGCTGGTGTCAATAGTTGCGGAAGTATTAAATAGTCATCGGATTTTCCGTCATAATATACATACAAGGGAATGGAGTTGCGTCCATACTTAGCAAGAGCTTTAGCAATATGTTCATCATTACTTGTCCAATCAGCTCGATATAAATGTATTCCTCGTGAGTTTACCAATTTTTCAAATTCTTCAGATTGCAATGATGATTTTTTGTTGAGAAGGCAGGTCAAACACCATTGAGCGGTAAAATCAATAAATACCGGCTTGTTATCTTTAACAAGCTGATTAACAATCTGTTCTTCATATGGATGCCAATCAAGGTTTTCCGCAGCTTTGTCAGAATGGTTGAGTTGTATATACAAAATATGGCTTAACCATATACATGTTAAAATAACCGGAATTGCAAATATTTTTTTAAGTATATCCATCCATTTGCCCGGTTTAGGCAAAATTTTACGTATTACTTTAGGGTAAATATGAATAAGCGCAAAGGGAAGGGCATATCCTAAACCCAACATCAAAAAAACCGGATAATACGTTATAATCGGGGCTGTTAATGTATAACCGATAGCAATTCCCATAAACGGAGCCGTGCAGGGACTGGCAATCAAAACCGCCAGAAATCCGGTCATAAAAGAGCTGATAAGGTGATTTTTAAAGCTCATTCGTCCAATGGCATCGGCCAAGGGATTATTAAATGTAATTATTCCGAGAAACATTAAAGAGATAATTGCAAAAATAATTATCATAATACCGACAAAAATCGGTGATTGTAGCTGAAATCCCCAGCCGACATATTCTCCGTTGAGCCGTAAAATCAGTAATATTGTCGCCACAATCAAAAAAGATAATATAACACCAATGCTGTAAAAAAGGGCTTCCATACAGTTTTTTTGACGCTCAAAAGAACTTTGAGCCAGTGATATGGCCTTAATTGTTAAAACAGGTAAAATACAGGGCATAAAATTAAGTATTAATCCCCCAAAAAAAGCCATAATTAATACAGTTCCCCAACAAATCGGTTGTCCGGACTCGGGATAGAACCAACGTTGTGCGGCAGCCAATTCAGTATTCCATTGCGGAGACGGCAATAGGTCACGCTGTGTTATCGGCAAGTTAAATT